>JANMTJ010000014.1:0-3481 GCA_031390295.1 Oleiharenicola sp. | reverse complement strand
TGGGGACTGCACCTTGTCACAGCGCTCTACACCACCGTCGCCTGGCTGGTGGCCGGCCTGGTGCTGGCAAAATTTCACACGCCGAAGGCGGGTTGAGACGGAACGAACCCAGACTGGGTGACCACGGATTACACGGATCGGCACGGATGAATCGTGGGGGAAAGCTCCGGTGATGCATTTGCGTTGGTCCCATCCGTGATCATCCGTGCAATCAGTGGTTAAATGACTTCCCCTGAATTTTGCCGGCATCGCCTCCGATGCCGGCTTTTTTCGGGAACATCCGGGCGACCGCCCGTTCCCAATTCTACCCCCGATGAAACCGGCCGGACTCCTCCTGCTCATTCCCGCCGGCTTGGTCGCCATCGGCACCGCGGAGGAAATCTCGTCCGGCCTGATCAGCCGTGAATCCAAGTTGCACATCCGCGAAGGCCTGCCCGCTTACCAACCGCCCCCGCCCAAGGCCGGGGGCGAAACCACGGTATCCCCCGGTCACGCTCCCGCCCCGGACGTTCTCGTTCTGCCCAAGATGACCATCAAGGAGCTGCGTCTCCCGCGCGACGCCGCCGATCACCTCATGAGCAAGCGCGACTTCAACCGGAAGATGGAGAACCTCTACCTCGACACCATCGCCGAGGACGGGCCGCTGAACGTCCTGCTCAACAGCTTTACCATCCCCTTTCTCAGTCCCTCCAAGGCGGCCCGCGGCCGGGCCATCTATCGCGCAAAGGAGATGGAGCGGCTGGAACACGTGATCGACGTCAGCAGGGCCCTCGATTCCGCGACCGCAGCGAAATACAAGCAGGAGCTGGACAACACCCACACCACCCGGCCGGCCGGCATCAGGTAGGTCATCACCCCAAAAGAATTTCCTCTCGATAGATTCCCCGCCCTGACTACCCTGAACCCCATGAAACCCACGGCACAATTTCTTGGACTGATGTTCGCCGCCCTTGCCGTCACCGCCTTGGCGGCCGACACCCCGGGGGCCGCCGTGCCTCCTGCCGCGACCCCACCGGTGGAAGCCAAGAAAACCGACCCGGCCGTTACCCCGTATGTCTTCCAAGTCCCCTTCACGCCGCTGGCCAACGCCAAGGGCGACGACAAGCTGGTCGATCCCGCCGTGCTCGAGCTTCCGAAGATGGTGGTGAAGCAAAAACCCCGCCCGCGCCTCACCCCGGAGATCATGGTCACCCGGAAGGCCTTTGGCGAACAACTCGTGAAGGAGAAGATGACCGGCCTCGACCAAGCCCTCAATAAATTCACCATCCCGCTGTTTGGCGCCGGCATCGCCGAACGGGCCCTCGAGGATCATGAGCGCGAGAAGAAGGAACAGCTCGCCCTTGACGTGCTCACGATCTCCAAGGCCCTGGAGCAGGCCGACCCGACCGAGGCCAAATCGCTGAAAGACGCCGCGGCTAAGCCTTGAGCAGCGCCCGCACGATCGCTTCCCACTCGGCGGCCAGTCCACCCGTCGCCACCGCTTTCCCGGCCCGGGCATACCAGTAGCCGGCATTCATCGTATCGCCTTCCTTCCGGTGCAGATAGGCATGGACCCAATCGCCGGTCCGTCCGCCCGCCGCCTGGGCCAGATCGTGCGCCCGGTCCCACTCCCCCCGGGCATCGTGCCACAAGGCCAGCAACGCCGGGCCCGCCTCTGCCGGCGGTGTCCCCGCCGCGACCGAGTCCCGGAATCCTTCAAATGACATTTGCGCACTCATCGTTCTGTGTTTTCGTAGGAACTCCCCATTCCCATCGCGACTCCAAATTCCATGCCGGCCACTGAAGTCACCATCCTGCGCGAACTGCTCGCGCCCGATTCCGGCCACGTCTCCGGCAACCGCCTGGCCAGGCTCCTCGGCCTGTCCCGCGTGGCGATCTGGATGCAATTGCAGAAATTGACCCGCCAGGGCTTCGTGTTCGAGGCCGCGCGCAGCCGCGGCTACCGGATGGTGCAGACTCCGGCGCAGCTTCACCATGGCCTGATCCTGCGCACCTCGCCGGTCGCACCCGGCAGCCCAATCTCATCACCCTCGACAAGGTGGACAGCACCAACAACGAGGCTGAGCGCCATCTCGCCGCCGGCGCCCGCACCCCGCTCGTGATCCTGGCGCGGGAGCAGACCCAGGGACGGGGCCGGCGGGGCCGCATCTGGCACAGCCCGCTGGCGGGAAACCTCTACGGCACCTTTGTTTTCCGCCCCAAGCTCGAACCCGCCCGCCTGCAGGATTTCACGCTCTGGATGGGGCTCAACATCTGCGAACTCGCGGCCAACTTCTGCAAGATCGAGCCGGGCCTCAAGTGGCCCAACGATCTCCTCGTCAACGGCCGCAAGGCCGGCGGCATGCTCACCGAGGCCCGGATCGACGCCGATGAGGTCCGTGATCTCGTCTTCGGCCTCGGCCTCAATCTCAACGCGCGCCCGTCCGACCTGCCCCACGAGATCCAGCGCAGCGCCATCTCGCTGGCCGAGGCCGCCGGCGCCCCGGTCGAGGTCAACCGCTTCGCCGCCGCCCTGATCACCCGGGTGATCGCCGCCTACGGCCAGTTCGTGGAGGACGACTATCGCGACAAGTTTGCCGCGCTGTGGCAGCGCTTCGACGTGCTGCGCGGCCGGCCGGTGACCGTGACCCAGGGCGACCGCACTGTCACCGGCACCGCCACGGGCATAGACGCCGAGGGCTCGCTCATCGTGCGCACCGGGCCGGGCCGCATGGAGCGTTTCCGCGCCGGTGAGGTCACACTCAGTCGGGAATCCACGTCCGCCGCCTGATACGCAGGCTTGCCGGCGGGGCCTATTCCCCGTCTAACTCCTTTACGCATACGCGGCATGGCCGAAATCCCCGACATCACCATTGAGGTCACCAATCTGGTCAAAAACTATGGTACGCTGACCGCGGTCAACAACCTGAGTTTCACCGTCAAGCGCGGCGAGATTGTCGGCCTGCTCGGCCCCAACGGCGCGGGCAAGAGCACCACGATGCGCATCCTCACCGGCTACCTGCCGGCCAACTCCGGCTCCGTCCGCATCTGCGGCCTGCCGGTCGCCAGCCACCCCGAGGCCACCAAGCGTCATGTCGGGTACATGCCCGAGAACAATCCGCTGCCCGAGGACATGCGCGTCTCCGAATACCTCTGGTTCCGCGGCCGGCTCAAGGAGATGCCCCGGGCGAAACTCCGCGCCCGCATCGACGAGGTGCTCGAGCTCTGCGACCTCAAGCGCAACCGCCACCGCATCCTCGGCCGCCTCTCGAAGGGCAACAAGCAGCGGGTCGGCATTGCCGAGGCCATCCTCGCCGAGCCCGCCGTCATCATCATGGACGAGCCCACCATCGGCCTCGATCCGCACCAGATCATCATCGTCCGCAACCTCATCGCCAGCCTCCGCGGCCGCATGAGCGTCATCATCTCCAGCCACATCCTGCCCGAGATCGAGGAGACCTGCGACCGCGTCCTCATCATCAACGGCGGCCGCATCGTCGCC
>JANMTJ010000011.1:0-4003 GCA_031390295.1 Oleiharenicola sp. | reverse complement strand
GTCCCCAAAACGGTCCCAGCCGGTAAGCAGTCTATTAGACTACTTACGTCGGCGAGCCCGAGTTTCACCGGCTGGCCGTTGATCAAGACCGAGCAACCGGGCCAGGGATTGAGGCCGTTGATGCGCGCGGCAAGCACGCTGGCCGGGGCGGTGAAATCGAGCACGCCGTCCCCTTTTGTGAGCCGGCGGCAGAACGTGACGGCCGAGTCATTCTGCGGCGTGAAAACTTGGGTGCCGTCGGCGATGGCCGGCAGGCAGCGCGCCAGCAGCGGCACGCAGGCGTGCGCAAGCTTCGCCTCCACTTCGGCGGCAGTGTCGAGCGGCCCGACCGGCACCCGCTCGACCCCGGCCACGGGGCCGGCGTCGAGCGCGAGCACCATCTTCATGAGCGTCACGCCGGTTTCCGTTTCCCCGCAGGCGGTGGCGGTCTGGATCGGCGATGCCCCGCGGTATTGCGGGAGAATCGATGTGTGGAGGTTAAGGGTACCGAGGCGCGGTGTATCAATGAAATCCTGCTTCAGGAGATGACCGTAGGCCATGACGAGCGAGAGGTCCGGCTGAAAGGCGGCGAGTTGCTGCTGCTCTATCGCTCCCACCTTGGCCGGTTGCAAGACCGGCAGTCCCCTCCCCTGCGCCCATTGCTTGATGGCATTGACCTGGACTTTCTGGCCGCGGCCGGCGGCGCGGTCCGGCTGGGTGAATACGGCCACCACCTGCGCCAGTCCGGAACCCGCGAGCCAGTCCAGCGCCGGCAACGCGATGGCATCGGACCCCATGAAGACGATTTTAAGCATGGGTCCTCCGCTCGGTCATGACTCAATCATCCAGCAGGTCCGGGTCGAACTCGCCACTGCCCCCCACTGCTTCCTTGGGCCGAACACCGGCGGTGCTCTCGCGGGCCTTGCGCTGGGCCAGTCGCTGCTCGATCGGCATCTTCTTCTTGCCGATGAGATCAAAGTGGATCGGGCAGCCCTCGAGGCCGAACTCCTTGACGAGGCCCGCCTCGAGGTAACGGCGGTAGGACTCGGTGAGGTTGCGCTCCTGGTTGCAGAACAGCTTGATGCGGAACGGCCGGTTCGAGGTCTGGGTGGCGTAGTAGATCTTGAATCGCTGGCCGCCGATGGCGTGCGGGGGCGTGCGGTCGGCGAGCGAGATGATCGTGGCGTTGAGCTTCGCCGTCGGGATCTTGGTGTCGAGCCGCCGGTCGAGGGCGCGACAGTTGCGCAGCATGCGCTCGATCTCGTGGCCGGTGAGCGCCGACACGAACATCACGGGCGCCCCGGGCGTGAAGAACAGCTGGGCGAAGAGCGCCTTCTCGAATTTCTCGCGGAAATCGCGCTCGCCCTCGAACTTGGGCAACGCCCGCTTGCGAAAGGCCGCGTGCACCAGGTCCCATTTGTTGACGACGATCACAATGGGCTTCTGCGCCTTGATGATCTCGCCCGCGATGGCCTTGTCCTGCTGCGTGACGCCGTCCATGACGTCGAGCACCATGAAGACGATATCGGCGTTGTGAATGGCCTCGAGTGAGCGGAGCCGGGAAAAATACTCGACCGAGGATGACAGCTTCGGGGCCGCGCGGATCCCGGCAGTGTCCACGAGGCGGAACAGCCAGGGCCGGCCGTCCTTGTTCATGAAGGTGAAGTCGAGCTCGACGGCATCACGCGTGGTGCCCGGCACTTCGCTGACGATGAGGCGGTCGCTCTTGAGGAGCCGGTTGCTGAGCGAGGACTTGCCGACATTGGGCCGGCCGACAAAGCAGATGTGCAGCCGCTCCTTCTCCCCGGCGTCCTCCTCGGGCACGGGGCCGAGCTTGGCGAGGACGGCGATGCGCACCTCAGCCTCGCCGTTGCCGTGCTCGGCCGAGATGTAGAACGGTTCGCCAAAACCCAGGCGGTAGAACTCGGCGATGTCGGCGATCTTCTCCTTGCCGCTGTCCGCCTTGTTCGCGACCAGCAGGATGTGTTTCTTGCTGCGGCGCAGCATCGAGGCGATGCGTTCGTCGAGGGCCGTGACTCCCTCGCGGGCGTCGACGACGAACAAAATCACCGTGGCCGCCTCGATGGCGAAGGCCACCTGGACCTCCGAAGCCTTCGTGATGCGGGCCGGGGTGTCGCTGCCGGTCAGGCCCAGCCCGCCGGTGTCGAGCATGGTGTAGGAGCCGTCCGCAATCTCGGCCGTCACCACGTCGCGGGTGACCCCCGGCATATCGTGGACCACGGAGATGCGCTTCCGGGCCAGCCGGTTGAACAGGCGGCTCTTGCCCACATTGGGGCGGCCCACGATGGCGACGGTGCGCGGTGCGGAAGTCATTTGGCACACCTTCTAGGTGGAGCCCCCCGCTGGCAAGCGATACTTGGCCGGCGGCAACCCTGGTGGCTTTTGCATTCCCTGATAATTAGTGTTTATTCGTGCCCATTAGTGGTTTCAGTTCCCGCTTTGCATGTTTGAATCACTTACCGAAAAACTGACCGGCGCCCTGCGCAACCTGCGGGGCGTGGGCACCCTTTCCGAGGCCAACATGGCCGACGCCCTCAAGGAGGTGCGCGCCGCCCTGCTCGCCGCCGATGTCCACTTCAAGGTCGCCCGCGAATTCATCGAGCGCGTCCAGGAACAGTGCGTTGGCCAGGCCGTCCTCCAGTCCGTCTCCCCCGGCCAGCAGATCGTCAAGATCATCAATGACGAGCTGGTGAAACTGCTTGGCGAGGGCACCACCGACCTCGCGCAGAAGCGTCCGCTCAAGGTCCTGCTGGTCGGCCTCCACGGCTCCGGCAAGACGACCTCCGCGGCCAAGCTGGGCAAATTGCTAAAAAAGAAGGGTGCCCGGCCCTTCCTCGTCGCCTGCGATGTGTATCGCCCGGCCGCCATCGACCAGCTCGAGATCCTGGCCAAGCAGGAGGAACTCGGCTTCTATTCCGACCGGGTTGCCAAGGATGTGCCCGCCATCGGGACGAAGGGACTCGAGGCCGCCCTCGCCCAGAACGCCGATGTCATTCTTTTCGACACCGCCGGCCGGCTCCAGATCGACACCGGCCTGATTGACGAGGTGAAGAAACTCAAGGCCGTGGTGCAGCCCGACGAGATCATCCTCGTGGCCGATGGTGCGCTCGGCCAGGAAGCGGTGAATGTCGCCAAGACCTTTCACGTGGCCCTCGGCCTGACCGGCCTTATCCTCACCAAGCTTGACGGCGACACCCGCGGCGGCGCGGCGTTGTCCATCAAGAGCGTCACCGGCGTGCCCATCAAGTTCATCGGCACCGGCGAAAAGACGGAGAACTTCGAGATCTTTTATCCCGAACGCCTCGCCTCGCGCATCCTCGGCATGGGCGACGTCGTCTCCCTCGTCGAGAAGGCGCAGGAGCACATCGACGAGAAGGAGGCCGAGCGCATGGCCGAGAAGATGCGCAAGGCGGATTTCAACCTGGAGGACTTCCTCGCGCAGATGCAGCAGGTTAAGAAGATGGGCTCGATGCAGTCACTCATGGGCATGATGCCCGGCATGAGCGGCGTCCAGCTGCCCGGCGACGCCGAGAAGCAGATGAAGCGCACCGAGGCCATCATCCAGTCGATGACGATTCAGGAGCGGCGCAAGCCCGGCATTCTTAACGGCAACCGCCGCATCCGCATCGCCAAGGGCGCGGGCGTCAAGGTCCTCGAGGTCAACCAGCTCATCAAGCAGTTCGAGCAGATGCAGAAGCTCATGAAGATGATGAAGGGCGGCAACCAGAAGAAGATGATGCGCCAGATGGAGGCGATGAAGGGCCGCGGCGGGATGCCGGGATTCTGAGGCAAGCATGACCCGATTCGTCCAGTTGCTGCTCGCCCTCGCCGCCCTCCTCGCCGGGTTGGGACTCCTCTACGCCGGTTACAGCCGGGGCGTGTCGCTGGCCGGCAAGACTTCGACCGGCCTGGCCCAGCTCAAGACCGGCCTCGACGGAAAAACGCGCGTACCCATGCATCACCTGCAATACGCCGCCGGCTTCGTTCTTATTCTCGGCAGCAC
>JANMTJ010000005.1:0-6607 GCA_031390295.1 Oleiharenicola sp. | reverse complement strand
ATCCCGCGCCTGGCCGCGCTCGGCCGGCTCTCCGACCACGAGGCCTACCTCCAGATCCGCTCGATCGGGGTGGGCGAATCGTCGCTCGAGACCATGTTCCAGTGCACATTCAGCCGGAATCCCGGGCTCGGCATCGCCTTTTGCGCGCACCAGGGCCAGGTGGACTGCCGCATCAGCTCGCCCGACGGACGCTACGGCCGGGAGAAGCTCCACGCCATTGCCAGCGAGTGCGCCGCGTTGCTCGGGGACAATCTCATGTGTTTCGGGCACGACAGCCTCGCGCAGGTCGTGGCCGACCAGCTGAAGCTGCAGGGGCGGACGCTCGCCGTGGCGGAGGCCAGCACCGGCGGCCTGTTGTCCAACGCCTTCGCGGACCTCTGCGGCGCGTGCAAGTTTTTCCAGGGCGGCATCGTCAGCACCAGCAACGAGTCCAAGATGCTCATGCTGGAGTGTCCGGAGTGCCTGCTGAAGCAGCATGGCGCGGTCAGTCCCGAGTGCGCCGTGGCCATGGCCAGCGGCGTGGCCGAGAAGCTGGGGGCCGACTACGGGCTGGCCATCACCGGGTTTTCAGGGCCTTGCGCCGGCGAGGGGGAAAACCCCGTGGGCGGCATCTATATCGGTTTGCATGCCCCCGGCGGCGACTGGGCGAAGCAGTTGAATTATCCCGGCCCGCGCCGGGCCGTGAAGCAGCGCGCGGTGAACGACGCCATTGACTGGCTCCGCCGCGAGGTGATGAAGGAATCGCGCCGCATCGCGGCCCCGCAGGCGAACTGAGACGCGGCAGAGGTGTAGGGCTGCCGCTTGCCGGCACGCCGTGGCCCGGCGACAAGCGCCGGCCCTACAAGTAACTTTTTTCGTGCGCTTTGGCGGGTTTCGTGGGCAAATCCTGACTAATGCCGGCCACCACCCACGCCTTCACCTTTGTCTGCGGTCCCGACGACTTCCTCGTCAACCGCGTGGGCAAGGAGCGGTTCGAGGAGCTGGCGGCCGAGGCGCAGGCCGACGACTTCGCGCGCGAGATCGTCAACGGCTTCGCCGGCAACGTGGATGAAGTCGAGACGGCGGTGAACCGTTTCCGCGACGCGGTGCAGACCATGCCGATGTTCGGCGGCAAGCGGGTGGTGTGGCTGAAGGACGTGAGCTTCCTTGCCGATTCCGTGACCGGGCGCGCCGAGGGCACGCTGCAGCAGGTCGCGGCCCTGCAGGAATTGCTGGAGAAGGTGAATCCCGCCGAGGTCTCCGTGGTGATCACGGCGGCGCCGGTGGACCGTCGCCGGAGCTTTGCCAAATGGTGCGAGGCGAATGCTGATTTTACCCTCGCGGGCGGCGACGGCGACAACGCCGCCGAAGCACTGGCCGGGATCGCGCTGGCCGAGGCGAAGGAATGCGGCGCGACCTTTGGCGAGGGCGCCGTGGAGATCCTGCTGACCAAGGTCGGCGCCAACACGCGGTTGCTCACCGAGGAGGTGCGCAAGCTGGCCACGTACGCGGGGGAGGGTGCCGAGATCACCGAGGCGCAGGTGATCGAGCTGACCCCCAACCAGGCCGAGGGCGATTTCTCCGAGTCGGCCGACCGGTTTTTCGCCGGCGATCTGCCGGGCACGCTGCTCGCACTGGAAAAGCATTTCTTCGCCGGCGGCGACGCCCGCCCCGTGCTTTCGTCGCTGCAGAACCGCAACCGCATCCTCATCCAGGCCCGCGTGCTGATCGACGCCGGCGACCTGCGCGCGCCGGGTCCGTACGGTTTCGACAAGGCGGCGTGGGCCCGCGCCCAGGCGGCCTATGCGAAGCACTTCGGCGGCGACACCGAGAAGAGCTCGTACCACCTTTTCACGCAGAACCAGTGGTATGCCGGCAAGCTCGTCAGCACGGGCCGGTTGCCCGGCCTGCGCCGCCTGATCGACAACCAGCAGGAGTTCATCGGGGCTTTCGAGGAGATCATCCGCCGGCCCGACGAGCAGGAGACCGTGCTCCGCGACATGGCGGTGCGGTGTTTGGCGTAGGATTGAATGTGGGAGCGACTTTACGTCGCGACAAACCGCCGGTCGAAAGCAGTCGGGGCATAAAGCCCCGCCCACAGCAGAACCCAACCTTGGACCTGACACGCTTTTCCATTGGCAAGCCGGGGGCGGAAGCCAACGCTCCAGGAGTCGTGAAGCCGTCCATGATCGACCTACGGTTCAAGGTAGTTGATGACACCGTTTTCGACGTAGAGGCGCCGGAAAACGAATCGCCCGGCACCGTCGAATACGGCTTGTTCGAATGCCCGGTCTATTGCCTCGTCGGGGGAGTGAACCTTCTAGGCATTCGCACGGAAGTCACGACGTCACTGCCCCTGATCGGGTTTGGGCCCCGGGCGCTGCAAAGGCTCCGACTGCTCCAGCCTGGAGTCACCGAGCAGATCACGATTGAAGACTCCGGGTGGATGTATTTTCGCGAACACGACGGTCTGGTGCGAATCAGCACCTCGCGCTTTACGAGCGGCGGAGACGTTCCGGTCCGGGAGGCGCTGGCCGCCTTCGAACGCTTTGTTGAAGAGATCAAGGCGCTGATTTCTGCCCGGGTCCCACGGATGACCAGGCATCCCCAATGGGGATATTGGTTTCCAGATTGAATAGCGTCTAGGTGACAAGCGGCGACGGACTTTGACACGCTTTTCCATTGGCAAGCCGGGGGCGGAAGCCAACGCTCCGGGCGCCGTGAAGCCGACCAATCCCCCCGCCGAATCGATCCCCAACGTGCTCGCCGAACGCTATGCCTCGGCCGCCATGCAGGAGATCTGGTCGGCGCACGGCCGCATCCTGCTCGAGCGCGATTTCTGGATCGCCGTCATGAAGGCCCAGCGCGACCTCGGCGTCGCCATTCCCGCCGAGGCGATCAAGGACTACGAGCGCGTGCGCACCGACGTTAACCTCGACCGCATCAAGGAGCGCGAGCGCGTCACCCTGCACGACGTGAAGGCCCGGATTGAGGAATTTTCCGACCTGGCCCAGCGCCAGTTCATCCACCTGGGCCTCACCAGCCGCGACCTCACGGAAAACGTCGAGCAATTGCAGGTCGCCCGCGCGCTGTCGCTGGTGCGCCTCAAGGCCGCCGCCGCGCTCCACCTGCTGGCGCGCCGCGCCGCGGAGTACCGCGACGTGATGATCACCGGCCGCACGCACAACGTGCCGGCGCAGCCGACCACCCTTGGCAAGCGCCTCGCGATGTTCGGCCAGGAAATGTTGCTCGCCCACGCCCGGCTCGACGACCTCATCGCCCGCTACCCGGTGCGCGGACTCAAGGGTGCCGTCGGCACGCAGCTCGACCAGCTTACGCTGCTCGGGGGCGACACCGACAAGGTGGACCAGCTTGAGGGCCGCATCCTCAAGCACCTCGGTTTCAAGGCCTCGCTTGCCGCGGTCGGCCAGGTTTACCCGCGCAGCCTCGACTTTGACGTGGTCAGCGCGCTGCACCAGACGGGGGCGGCGGCGGCCAGTTGCGCCACCACCCTCCGGCTCATGGCCGGGGCGGGCCTGCTCACCGAGGGTTTCCAGGAGGGGCAGACCGGCTCGTCCTCCATGCCGCACAAGATGAACACGCGCAACTGCGAGCGCGTCTGCGGCTTCTCCACCATCCTCTCGGGTTACGTCACGATGACCGCCGGCCTCGCCGGCCACCAGTGGAACGAGGGCGATGTGTCGTGCTCGGTCGTGCGCCGCATCGCGCTGCCCGACGCCTTCTACGCCCTCGACGGCCTGTTCGAGACCTACCTCACGGTGCTGCGGCAGCTGGAGGCGTTTCCCGCCGCGATCGCCGCGGAGAACGAGCGGAACCTGCCGTTCCTCGCCACGACCACCATCCTGATGGAGGCGGTGAAGAACGGCGCCGGCCGCGAGACCGCGCACGAGGCGATCAAGGAGCATGCCGTCGCGGCAGCCAAGGCCCTGCGTTCGGGCGGGGATGCCGATCTGCTGGCCCGGCTGGCCGGGGAGAAGCGCATCGGCCTCGGCAAAAAGAAGCTCACCGAGGTGCTGGCGCAGAGCGAGCGCTTCGTCGGCGCTGCGCCGCATCAGGTGGACGCCTTTGTCGCTGCGGTCTCGCCGCTGGTGAAGAAGCACAAGGGAGCGGCCGACTACCGTCCGGGCAAGCTGCTCTGAGGCCGGGCGTTCCGGCGAAAATATTTTTTAAGTCCGGCCGGAACGCCGGCCGGTTTTCCGCGAACGGGGCGCAACCGGCGCCAGGTGTAACGCGCGAATCTCGGGCCGGCGGGAGATTTGATTTGCCAGCCCCGGGGGCGGGAGCTTTTTTCACCGTTCGCGTTCATTTTATATCCCAGCTTTAACCACACCACCACCATGGCAGAACTAGTAGGAAATTGTCTCATCGGGCAGACCGGCGGACCGACCGCCGTCATCAACGCCAGCGTCGCCGGCGTTGTCTCCGAAGCCCTTAACCATGCCTGCATTGAGGAAGTCTACGGCTCGCTCAATGGCGTGCTCGGTCTCCTCGGCGAGGATCTGGTCGATCTCGCGGCCGAATCGCAGCAGGCCATCCGCGGCCTGCGCTTCACCCCCGGGGCGGCCCTCGGCTCCTGCCGGTCGAAGCTGAAGAAGCCCGCCGAGTTCGAGCGCGTGCTCGAGGTCTTCAAGGCCCACAACATCCGCTATTATTTCCATGTCGGCGACGCCGACTCCCAGGAGAACGCCGCCAAGATCGCCGAGCTCGCCGCCGCGCAAGCCTATGAGCTCCGCGTCATCGGCATCCCGAAGACGATCGAGAACGACATTCCCGCCACCGACCACTGTCCCGGCTACGGCAGCGCGATCAAGTACATCGGCGCCACGGTCAAGGAGCTCGCGCTCGACGCCGAGGCCATCGGCCAGAGCGACCTCGTCACCCTCGTCGAGGTCATGGGCCGCAACACCGGCTGGCTCGCCGCCGGTGCCTCGCTCGCCAAGCGCCGCGACCACCCGAACGATCCCCCGCACCTCGTCTATCTCCCCGAGATTCCCTTCACCAACGAGAAGTTCCTCGATGATGTCCGCCGCGTCCTCAAGCGCGAGAAGCACTGCGTCGTGGTGGTGGGCGAAGGCCTCGTGGACAAGGACGGCAACTATGTCGCCGTTGAGACCAGCTCCAACGATGCGGCCGGCCACACCCAGCTCGGCGGCGTCGGCGAGCTCCTGAAGGACCTTGTCGAGCAGCAGCTCAGCGTGAAGGCCCGCGTCGCGCGCCTCGGCATCACCCAGCGCTCCGCCGCCCACCTCGCCTCCAAGACCGACGCCGACGAGGCGTTCCTCGCCGGCCAGGCCGCGGTGAAGGCCGCCGTCAACGGTGAGACCGCCAAGCTCGTCACGCTCGTGCGCGGCGACGGCGAACTCTACACCTGCGAGACCGGCCTCTCCAACCTGAGCGATGTCGTGGGCAACCTGAAGAAGCTGCCCCGCGAGTGGATCAACGAGGATGGCATCAGCCTGAACTTCCAGTTCTTCCGCTACGCCACCCCGCTCATCCAGGGCGAGGTCACCGTGCCCTACGACAACGGCCTGCCGGCCTACGCCAAGCTCGCCCGCGAGAGCGTCGAGAAGACGCTCCCCGCTTTCGAGGGCTGAGCGAGCCGCCAAGCAGTTGATCTTTCAAGAGCCGGTCTCGCGACCGGCTCTTTTGTTTTTCCCCGTTTCCGCGCCTGGGCCTGCAAACCGGCCTAACACCCCCCGCGAAGCTACTTCTTGAACTGGTAGCCCTTTTCCTTGGCCTGGGATTCCAGCACCTCGAATGCGTTGAGCTCGAGCACGCCATCCTTGCCCTCCATCGCCTTGAGTTTCCCGGCGACCTCGGCGTCGCGCTTGGTCACGAGGGCGGAGAGTTCGCCTTGGAGGACGCGGCGCTCCTCGATCTTTTTCGCGATCAGCTCCTGGCGCGCGGCCGGGGCCATGGCCTGCAGCTTCGGGTCGAGCTTCGTCTCATCGAGTTTGTCGAGGCTTTCGCGGCCGTTCATGACCTCGACGACGAGGTCACCCCGGCCGGCGGTGACCGCGCCGGCCTCGCTCTTGACAAAGTAGGAGGAGCGGTCGGCCATGGCCTCGGCGGACAGACTGGCGAGCACCTCCTTGTTTTTGGCGGCGCTCGCCTGCTCGCTCTTTGAGCCATAGAGGATGATGGTGGTGTCGAGCTGCAGGTTGATGCGCTTGATCTCCTGGTCGTAGGGCGTGTCGATCCGGACGGAGCCGCCGTCCTGAAGGATCGCCGCGTAGGTGCCGTTGGTCAGGGAGGCGATCTCCCGCCAGACCTCCTCGGTGCCGTCGAGCCGGCCGCATTGCAGCGTGTTGATCAGAATACCGCGCTCGTTCGCGAGCCGGCAGGTCTTCTGGTATTTGACGTCGTCCTGGTAATCCATGTGCGGCGGGGCGTCACCGACGAGAAAGATCACGCGCAGCACCTCCGGGTCGGTGCTCCACTGGAGGTCGCGCACGGCCTTGTGCAGCGCCTCGTTGACGGATTCCGGGGTGTCGCCGCCGCCCTCGGCGGCGAAGGCGTAGAGGTGGGTGTACACCTCGTCGAGGTTGGTGGTCAGGCCGTACACCTTGGTGACATAGGCGTCGCGGCGGTCGCGGTAGCCCACGAT
>JANMTJ010000717.1:0-2838 GCA_031390295.1 Oleiharenicola sp. | reverse complement strand
CGAGGCCATGATGCTCGCCCACCGGGTGAAGCTCGGGGAGAGCCACGACGCCTCCGTGTTCTTCGTCTCCGACCGGTGCCACCCGCAGACCATCGACATCGTCCGCACCCGCGCCAAGCCGCTCAATGTCTCGATCGTGACCGGCGACCACCGCACCTACGGTTTCACCGAGAAAGTCTTCGGCGTGCTGGTGCAATACCCGGACACCACGGGCAGCATCCACGATTTCTCCGCGTTTTTTGCGAAGGCGCATGTCGCCAATGCCCTGTGCGTCGTGGCCACCGATTTGCTCGCACTCACGCTGCTGCGGCCCCCGGGCGAGTTTGGCGCCGACGTCGCCGTTGGTTCGGCCCAGCGCTTCGGCGTGCCCATGGGCTTCGGCGGACCGCACGCCGGTTTCTTCGCCACCAAGGATGAATTCAAGCGCCAGATGCCCGGCCGGCTCGTCGGCGTCTCGAAGGACGTCCACGGCAACCCCGCCCTGCGCCTCGCCCTCGGCACCCGCGAGCAACACATCCGCCGCGACAAGGCCACATCCAACATCTGCACCGCGCAGGTGCTCCTCGCCGTCATGGCCTCGATGTATGCCGTCTACCACGGCCCGGAGGGGCTGAAGCGCATCGCCCAGCGCACGCGCCTGCTCACCCAAATGCTCGCCAACGGGCTTAAGGGCAGCGGGGCCGGCCTCAACGACGAGCCGGTGTTCGACACCCTGACCGTCTCCGGCATCGACGCCGCCAAAATCCACGCCGCGGCCGCCGCCGCGAAATTCAACCTCCGCCCCGTGGACGCCTCGACCGTCGGGATCTCCCTCGACGAAACAACGACGGTCGAGGAAGTGCAGGTGCTGCTTGGTTGTTTCACAGGTAGGGCGGGACCGCTGGGCCCGCCGTCAATAGAAGCTCCTGCGCCGCAGAATCGCGACGAATGGCGCGCGAGTTCTGCGGACGCATCCCGGGCGGCGAGCACGCCGCAACGGGACACAGGTAGGGCGGGACCGCTGGGCCCGCCGTCGACCGAAGCGGACGGCCCAGCGGTCCGTCCCTACCCCGCTCCGTTGGAGCGGACATCGCCGTACCTCACCGCCTCCGTCTTCAACAAATACCATACCGAGCACGAGATGCTGCGCTACATCCGCCGGCTGGAGACCAAGGATCTCTCGCTGTGCCACTCGATGATCTCGCTCGGCTCGTGCACCAAGAAGCTCAATGCCACGAGCGAGATGTTCCCCGTCACCTGGCCGGAATTCGGCCGGCTCCACCCGTTCGCGCCCGCCGACCAGACCAAGGGCTACGCCAGGCTCTTCACGCAGCTCGAGAAATGGCTCGGCGAAATCACCGGCTTTGCGGCCGTGTCGCTCCAGCCCAACGCCGGTTCGCAGGGCGAATACGCCGGGTTGCTCGTCATCCGCGCCTACCATGAGTCGCGCGGCGAGGGCCACCGCAACATCTGCCTCATCCCGACCAGCGCACACGGCACCAACCCCGCCAGTGCCGCCCTGTGCAACTTCAAGGTCGTCGCCGTGGCCTGCGACGCCAACGGCAACATCGACGTGGCCGACCTCAAGGCCAAGGCGACCGAGCACGCCGCCCACCTCGCCGCGCTGATGGTCACCTACCCGTCCACGCACGGCGTGTTCGAGACCTCGATCAAGACCATCTGCAAAACGATCCACGAGCACGGCGGCCAGGTCTACATGGACGGCGCCAACATGAACGCGCAGGTCGGCCTGACCTCCCCCGGCCACATCGGCGCCGACGTCTGCCATCTCAATCTGCACAAGACCTTCTGCATTCCGCACGGCGGCGGCGGCCCGGGCATGGGCCCAATCGGCGTCGCGAAGCATCTCGTGCCGTTTCTGCCGAGCCATGTCGTTGCGCCGCCGAATCGCGACGAATGGCGCGCGAGTTCGGCGGACGCATCCCGGGCGGCGAGCACGTCGCAACGGGACACCTCCCGCGGCGCCGTCTCCGCAGCGCCCTACGGCTCCGCCTCCATCCTTGTCATCTCGTGGATGTTTATCCGCATGATGGGCCCCGACGGACTCAAGCGCGCCACGCAGGTCGCGCTGCTCAACGCCAATTACATCGCCAAGCGCCTCGAGAATTATTTTCCGGTGCTCTACAAGGGCGGCAGCGGCCTCGTCGCGCACGAGTGCATCCTGGAATTCCGCCCGTGGAAGAAGCACGGCCTGGAGGTCGAGGACGTGGCGAAGCGGCTGATGGATTACGGCTACCACGCGCCCACGATGTCCTTTCCCGTCCCCGGCACGCTCATGATCGAGCCCACCGAGAGCGAGACGAAGGCCGAGCTCGACCGCTTCTGCGACGCGCTCATCGCCATCCATGGCGAGATGGCCGCCGTCGCCAGCGGCGGGAGCGACAAGCTCAACAATCCGCTCAAGCACGCCCCGCACACCGCGGCCGCGGTATGCGCCACCGAGTGGCCCCACCCGTACACCCGCGAGACGGCTGCGTTCCCCGACAAGTGGACCCGCGCCTCGAAGTTCTGGCCCGCCACCGGCCGCGTGGACAACGTCTACGGCGACCGGAACCTCGTCTGCTCGTGCGTCGGCATGGACGCCTTTGCCACTCCGGTGGCGCAGGCGTGAGGCGTATGCGGCGCCTGTCGCGCAAGCCTGAAGCCTACGCGGCGCCCAGCGCCGCGAGTGATAAGTGAAAGTGAAAGAGGAAAGGGTTTCTTCCGGTTCCCTGCAGGGCCGAATCGCCGGATCCCGCCGAAATCAACCCTGCCACCCAGCGGGGGTCATACGACACGTTCCGCCCAGTAGCCCGGACGCTGCTTGAAATGCATCACGGCCACGATCCACACGCGGTC
>JANMTJ010000636.1:0-12851 GCA_031390295.1 Oleiharenicola sp. | reverse complement strand
GCCGTAAAGCGGATTAAGTCATCCCTCGGCCCATGTTGCACGTCGTGCTGTTCCAGCCCCAGATCCCGCAAAACACCGGCAATATCGGCCGGATGTGCGCGGTGACCCGCTCGCGGTTGCGCCTGATCCATCCGCTCGGCTTCGAGGTGACGGACAAAAACCTCAAGCGCGCCGGCATGGACTACTGGTTCTCCCTCGATGTGCACCATCATGCGGACTGGGCGGCATTCAAGGCCAGCGCCGCGGTGCCGAAGCGTCTCTGGCTGTTCACGACGCATGCCACCCGGGGGTTCTGGGACGTGCGTTACGCCGATGGGGATGGGCTGGTGTTCGGCAACGAAGGTGCGGGCGCGCCGGACTGGCTCCATGCCGAGATGGCGGACGATTGCCGCGTGAAGATTCCGCACGCCAACGGGGAGCTGCGTTCGCTCAACCTCTCGACCGCGGCCGGGATCGCGACCTACGAGGCGCTCCGGCAGGTCGGGCTGGGTTGAGACTATTTCATGCCGCGCAGGGCGGCGGCGACGTTGGCCGGGACGAAATGCTTCACATCCCCGCCTAGCTTGGCGATCTGCTTCACGAGGGAGGAGCTGGTGTAGCTATAGGCCTCGTTGGGCATCACGAAGATCGTCTCCACCTTGGGCTCGAGGTGGCGGTTCATCAGCGCCATGTTGAATTCAAATTCGAAGTCGGACAGGGCGCGCAGGCCGCGGATGATGGCGTTGGCTTTCTGTTTCCGGGCGAATTCAACCAGCAGGCCGTCGAAGCTGACGACCTCGACGTTGGCCAGCCGGGTGGTGTTGGCCTGGATGAAGCCCACCCGTTGCTCGGCGGAGAACAGGGCGGTCTTGGTCGTGCTGAGCGCCACGGCCACGGTCACGCGGTCGAAAAGTCCCGCGGCCCGTTCAAGGACGTCGAGGTGGCCGTTGGTGACGGGGTCGAAGGTACCGGGGTAAATGCAGTGCTTCATGCGAGCGGAAACAGGATTGCCGGAGGTCACGGAATGGCGAGGACGTTTTGTGTCAAATCCCGGGATTGCCAAGGCCGGGACGGCGCGCTCGACTGGTCCCATGCGATTCACCGTGGCCAACTGGCTGACCGTCTCCCGCGTGCCGGCTATGTTCGTCATCGTTTGGCTGATGAACCGTGAGTTCGCGTGGGCGGCGACGATCGCCTTCTGGCTGTTCATTGCGGCGGCGCTGACCGACTGGTTCGACGGCATGGTGGCCCGGGCGCGCGGCGAGGTGTCGTCCTTCGGCCGGTTCATGGATGCCGTGATCGACAAGGTGATGGTGATCGGCCTGATGATCGCGCTGGTTGTCGGTGACTATTTCATGGGGCACGAGGTGGCCGCGATGGTGCTGCTGCTCTGCATCCTCGGGCGCGAATTCCTCGTCTCCGGCATGCGCATGGCGGCGGCGGTGAAAGGTGTGACCATTGAGGCCGACCAGGGGGGCAAGGTGAAGACCTTCATCCAGCTCAATGCCATCGGCTGGCTGATGGGTGCCCGGATGTTCCAGCGCGATTTCGGCGATCTTTTCGGCACCGACCGGCTGATCATTGATGTGATCCACTGGGCGGGCCTAGGCCTGTTCGTGCTGTCGGCCGTGCTCACGATCACCTCGGGATATTCCTATTTCCGGCGCCACGGGCACGTGGTGCTGGACTGAGCCATGCCGCTGACCGAACCGCGCTGGCCGCGCTGGCTGCCCGCGAAAGGGGTGGTCGCCGTCGCCACGCTAGGACCCCTTGGCATGCGGTTACCAGCCCCGGGCACCTGGGGATCATTGGCGGGCCTGCTTTACACGCTGATATTTTTTGGTCGGGTCGGCTGGGTGCCGACGCTGCTGGTCACGGTGGCGCTCAGCTATGTGGCGGTGGGGCTGACCGGTGAAGCTGCCCGGCTGATGGGGAAAACAGATCCCGGGCAGGTGAATCTCGACGAATTCATCGTCATGCCCCTGGTGTTTCTCGGCTGGCAGGCGGGCTATCTCACGAGCTGGCCGCCGTGGGCGGTGCTGGGCGTGGGCTTTGGATTTTTCCGGCTCTACGACATCGCCAAGCCGTTCGGGATTGCCCGGCTGCAGCGCTGGCCGGGGGGCTGGGGTATCGTGGCCGACGACTTTGCCGCGGCGCTGGTGGCGTGCGGATCACTCCACCTCGCGGCGTGGCTGTGGACGTGGTGCTGAATACTGAAACTTTTCCCGCAGCTTGCTGCGGGGTTTCCCAAGTGGGATTAGGACGCCGCCCGGCCCGCACTGTTCCAGCGGGGCCATGCAAGCCGCGCGTAGAATCCGGGTGCTTGCCCCGGGGAACAGCGCGGGCCAATGGGCGGCGTTCAATCAGCGCCGGGTTGCGTCGGCCGGCTTGCGGCGGATCTTCTCCATGAACTGCCGGAACGTGATCTCCGCGCGCACCCGGTTGGAGAAGCTCACCTCGTTGCCATCGGGTCCCCACGAGGCGCGGATACCGAGGCCGATGATCCACTGGGTCTGGTAGTTGAAGGTGTATTTCTTCGGGACATACCAAAGGAAGTTGGGGCGGACATAAAAGAAATCTTCAGTGGTGTCGCCCAGTCCGGCGGTGGTGGCGTACGTGGTGGACAGGGTCCACTTGACCTGGCCGAGGTCATAGATGACACCGGCCGTGAAATTCATCGAGTCGTCCAGCGGTTGGTTGCGAACGGGGGTGCCGGCGATGTCACTGTCCGACACGATATCCAAGCCGGCGCCGGCAAAGGTCGTCAGCTTCGGGTTGCGGTGGGACTGGTGCTGGACGAGGAAGCCGGGGGCGACGTGGTTGAAACCGTCGGTCAGGTCCACGGGCGGGTGGCCGACGGGCACCTCGACATTCAGGAAAAAACTGGTCTCGAAGTCAGACTGCGGCCAGCCCCGGAGGATGTATTTGCTGCCGAGCCGCAACTCGCCGACGCCGTAGCCGTCGGCACTGCTGCCCCCCAGGCCGTGGGTGAAGTAGGTGGAGGCCTCGGGGCGGATCTCAAAATGGTCGTTGAGCGCCCAGCGCAGCCCGACCTCCATGCGCATGTAGTCGCGGCGCACAAAATCGCCGACGTGTGGGTGCAGGATGAGCTTGATCGTGCCGGGCGGATCGATCGTGGGCAGGTCGAAATCAAACAGGCCGCGGATGCCCGACAGGATCGGCCTGGATTCCTGGGTGGCCGAGGTATTGCCGGCCGGGGTGGTCTGGGCCGAGGCGAGGCCGAGGGTGAGGAGCAATACGGGCAGAAGGCGGTGCATGGTCAGGGTAGAAGTTGGAGGCGGTCCAGCGGGAGGCGCACGAGCAGCCCCTGCTGGAGCACGTCCACCGACACCACAATTCCCTGCGGGTTCACCGGATCATCCACGTAGCCTTCGAGTCCGTGCAGGGGCCCGCCGACCACCCGGACGTGCCGGCCCTTCGTCATCAGGGGATGCACGGCCGCCTCCAGGCCGGACGAGCAGATGGCCTTGACGTCCTCCAGTTGCCGGAGAAAGACCAGTTCGTTCTCGACCGGCAGGGCTCGGACGAGGAGATCCTGCTGGTAGACGCGGGTTTTGCGCTCCGGCTCGATGCGGGTGAACACATAGCCCGGGAACAGCGGCTTGGTGAAGGTCTTCTTCTGCGTGCCGTAGCGGCGGATGCTCTGGATGAGCGGCAGGTAGTGCGCGAAAGCCTCCTGTTGCAGGAGGGCGGCGAACTTCTTCTCGCAGCGCGGCTTGGTGTGGCAGACGAACCAGCGCGGTTCGGCGAAGTCGGGCAGGTACTGGCCCATGGGTCAAAGTTTGGCCAGCCGGCGCAGCGCTTCAACGTAGCCGGGGAGTCCCCGCCCGCTGATCAGGCCGATGCAGGCGCCGGCCGTCATCGAGTGCTGGCGGAATTTCTCCCGCTTGCTGATGTCGGAAATGTGCACCTCGATCGCGGGCAGCCCCGTGCTCTTGAGGGCATCATGCAGGGCGATGCTGGTGTGCGAATAGGCGGCGAAATTGACGATGAACCCCTCGACGCCGCGGTCGGCCAGCGCATGGATCCGGTCCACCAGTGCGCCCTCATGGTTGGACTGGAAGAAGGTCACGGCCACGTCCAGCTTCCGGGCCTCGGTGCGGACGAGTTTCTCCAGGTCCTTGAGCGTGGCGGTGCCGTAGATCTCGGGCTCGCGCTTGCCGAGCCGGTTGAGATTGGGGCCGTTGAGGATGGCGATCTTTTTCATCGGGAGACTGACCGCGACTGCACGCGAATTGACGCCAGTTGCCAAGGACTCATTCGCGTTAATTTGCGTGATAGGCGGGAGATCAAAGGGGATTGTCCGTTTCAATGAATTCCCAAGGCAGGCGGAATTTCCTGGCCAGCTCGGCGGCGAGGGCTTTCACGCCGTGGACCTCGGTGGTGTAGTGGCCGCAGCAGATGAGATTGAGCCGGTGCTCCTGGGCGTAATTGAACCACTCCTCGCGAAGTTCGCCGGTGATGAGGGTGTCCACGCCCGCCGCAATGAGGTGCGGCACGGCGCTGTTGCCCGAGCCGCTGCAGAAGGCGACCAGTTTGGGCGTGGCCGAACCGTACTCGATGGAGACGACGCGCGGGTAGAGCTCCTCCAGCCGGGCGCAGAGCTGGGAGCGCTTGTATTTGTTGGGCGCGATCCAGCCGATGAGCTCGTTTTCGTGGGGCAGGAACTGGCGGCGGGGCCGCAGGCCGAGCTGGCGGGCGAGGAGGACGTTGTTGCCGATCTCCTCGTGGGCATCGAGCGGCAGGTGGCTGGAGTAAACGGCACAATTGCCACTCACCAGGGCGGCGAAGCGCCCGTACACCGGACCGGTCAGTGGCTGTGCGCCGCCCCAGAACAGGCCGTGGTGCACGATGAGGAAATCAATGCCGCGCTCCACCGCCTTTTCAAAGGGCACCAGGCCGGCGTCCACCGCGGCTCCGATGCGGGTCACGCGACCGTCATTGGCGACTTGCAGGCCGTTGTGCGCGCCGGGGTAATCCTTGAAGGACGACCGGCGGGTGCGTTTGTCGCAGTAGGCGGTGACTTCATTGAGGGTGGGCATGGGACGGGAGGCCGATTCGGCAACTATGTGCGCTAAAGCCCGCGCCGAAACTCACGAGCCAAAAATCGCCGGCCTCATCGGGGGTCGATGTTTTGAGGCTTTCCTCCAAGGCGAACAGCACCGCCGGGCTGCTCATGTTGCCGTGGTCCCGCAGCATGCTGGTGCTGGCCGCCAGCGAATAAGGCGCGAGGACCGGCTCGAGCGCTTCCAGTACATCGCGACCACCCGGATGGGTCACGACCCGGGCTACCGGCCGCGAGCCCCGGGCCTCCCACAACCGGCCGACCGCGCCGGCCGCCAGCTCGGGCACGGAGCGGTGGAGGAGGTTCCGGAGTTTGCCGTCGCGCTGCTCGAAACGCAGTTTGTCCCGGTCGGCGGGCAGGTGGAGGGTATTGAAGTCAAAGCAGCACAAGCCGGACGGTCCAGGCGACGCGCGCCAGATCGTGGCCGCGGCGCCGTCGCTGAACAGGCAGGCACTGATGAGCACGCCCGGGTCATCATCCAGGTAAAAGGCCGCCGAGCAGACCTCCAGGGCGATGCAGGCGACGGTGGCCTCCGGTTGGGCGCGCAGCACATGGCTGGCGGCACGCAGCATGGGGATCGCCGCGCCGCAGCCCAGGCCAACGAGGTCCTGCAGGAAAATATTGGACCGGAGACCGAGCAGCTCCGCGACATAGCTAGTCAGTCCCGGACAGAGGTAACCGGTGCAGGTGCAGATCAGGAGGGCGTCGAGTTCGGCCGGTTTGATGCCGGATTTTGTCAGCGCGCCAGTGAGGGCCCGGGCGGCGAGTTTCGGGCCCTCGGCGCGAAAGGCGGCGTTGAGCTGGTCGGACGTCAGGTCGAAAACCCCCTCGATGTCCGGCAGCGCAAAGTGCCGGGTGGCGATGCCATGATCGCCTTTCAGAATGGTTTGCAGGATGAGCATGGAGCGTTTTTTCAAGCGCTCACGCGTCTTCGAACGTTGCATGACTTCCCAACATTCCCGCTGGGTGAAAACGGCGGGAGGCACCGCCGTGGAGAGGGCGTGGAGATACATGCGAGTTAGTGGAGGACGGAGTAAAGCGGCCGGAGGGGGAGCAAGTGAGCTCGCGACAGACGCGTCAGCCAGCGCTGGCGCGTTGGCTGCAGCAGGAAGGGATGCAGCATATCCGCCGCCGCCAGCCGCAGCCGGAAACGGTGCTGCAGTGAGTTCTGGATGGCGGCGCAGGTCTCCGGCCAGTCAGCGGAATCGCGCGCGTAGGTGAGCAGCGGGTCGAGGGCAACCTCGGCGCTTTGAAAGGCCATCGCCATGCCATTGCCGGTGAACGGCGGGATCATGGCGCAGGCATCGCCGAGGGCGACGCGTCTGCTGACCGGGACGTGTGGGTCGAAATCGACGGCCGCGACGGCGCAAAAGGATTCCGCGTCAAAATCGGCTCCCGTCAGCCGGCCGGCCAGGGCGGCCAGTTTCGCCGCCTGCAGATAGGCGAGGATCAGGTCCGGGCCTTTCGCGGACAGTTCACGACGCCGGAACAGACCGCATACATTCACGCGGCCGTCCTCCACCGGGGTGAGCCCGATATAAGCCTCCTCGCCCAGATGAACTTCAAGATCACAGTGCAGCGGCAGGTTGCGCGCATGGATTTTCAACCCGAGCCAGGGCGACGGTGCGCGCCGGCGGCCGGTGGTTAAAACCCAGCCGGCCCTGGTCTCCCCGGGGGCGATCCGCGTGTTGGTGCGGAGCTGACCGCCGGCATCGACCAAGGCCCCGGCGAGGCGGGCATCGAGTGCATACCGGCTCAGGGCGCGCGCCGGGGAGGGCAGGTGCTGCCGGCTGACCAACCGCCCCGCCATGAACCACGCCACTTCATGATGCAGCAGGGCGTCGTGCAAAAACGGCGCCAAGCCCAGCCGCTCGATGGTGGCGTCGGACAGGCCGAGGATGGTTTCGCCGCAAACACGATGGCGGGGGTAACCGCCCGCTTCGGATAATGTAACCGGCACCCTGGCGCGCCGCAAAGCCAGGCCGAGGGAGAGCCCGGCCAGTCCGCCGCCGATTATTTCAATGGGTCGCAAGGGATTCATGCCCGCCGGGCCACCATCCGATAGGCGCCGAGCATAGAGGTATAACAGCGGCAGTCCCACCTTGGTTGCGTCAGCCCGAGCATTTGCGGGAGTTCGTCACCACGAAAGCCAGCCGCTACGCTGACATGGGCATCGTGCAGACTGACGTGATTGGCCCCGAGCAGAGGCGCGATGGTGGCGAACAGCACCTGCGAGCTGCGCCGTCGCAGGGGTTCGCAGGCGATGATGACCTTGGCCGAGCGACTCAGATTTCCACCCAGTTCCGCCAGCTGGTGGTCGGTGAATTGATGAAAGATCAAATTGCCGATGATCACCGGATAATCGGCGTAGCCACCGAAGGTCAGGAGATCGGCGCGATACCAACGGCGGTCAGTGGGCCAGCCGGCCGGGGTGGGCCAGAGATCAAGTCCATCGGTCGCGATGCCGCGGGCGGCCAGATGAGCAACCAGTTCACCCATGCCGGCACCGATTTCGAGCACCTTCCCGGGTGGCCGCGGCTGGTCCGACAGTGCACCGGCAATCCACCGGTAGTTGCCCAATACCCGATTGGTCAATCGCAGGTCGCGCCGGTTGTGCAGTGCATCGGGATGGTCCGGCGGGAGCGAATCGAGAAGCTCGGGTTGCAGCTCGCGCTTCATGATTGAGAGGAAGGTTGCCCAGGTCGGGGGAGTTGTCCACCATGCGTTACATCTGCATGAATCCGACCCCCAGTCCCATTGATCGCATTGCCCAGGCCACGGAGGCTTTTTCGAGCCGCCCCAGCTGGGACGAGTATTTCATGGCGACGGCCAAGCTCATCGCCTCGCGTTCCAACTGCGAGCGGCTCAACGTCGGTTGCATCATCGTGACGGCAGGCGACCGGAAGAACCGGCTGGTTGCCGCCGGCTACAATGGCTTCCTGCCGGGCACGCCGCACGTCTCGCGCGTTCGCGATGATCATGAACAGGCAACGGTTCATGCCGAGCAGAACGCCATTGCCGATGCCGCCCGCCGGGGCTCCAGCGTGGACGGGTGCACGGCCTACGTGACGCATTTTCCCTGCATCAACTGCGCCAAGATTCTCGCGGCGTCAGGCATTGCCGAGATCAAATACCACGAGGATTATCTCAACGACCCGCTGGTGGCGCCGATCCTGAAGGACGCCGGCGTGAAGATCAGAAAACTCTGAGGACCAGCCCGGCCCCGCCGCCATGAAGGAACGCCGCACCGCGCGGAAAACCAAGACCCTCGCCGGGCAGATGCTGCTGGCGCATCCGGTGCTGCGCGACCCGCATTTCCGGCGCACGGTCGTGCTGCTGTCCGGGCACGACTCGGATGGCGCCATGGGCGTCGTGCTCAACCGCCCGCTCGACAAACAGCTCGGTGAGATCAACGCGGAATTTGCCCTCGGCCCGCTGGCGGGGGTGCCGCTGTATTACGGCGGTCCGGTCGAACCGGAGCAGTTGATCATTGTGACATGGCAGTGGATCGAGGCCGACCACGCTTTCCAGCTGCACTTCGGGGTCGAGGTGGAGAAGGCCGTGGAACTGGTCGGAACACCGGGTCTGACCATGCGGGCCTTCCTCGGCTACTCCGGCTGGAGCAAGGGGCAGCTGGAAAACGAAATGAAGCAGGACACCTGGATCGTGACGCCGGTCGAGGGCGATTGGTTGATCAAGCACGATGGCGTCACTCTGTGGCGCAATCTGCTCGGCCATCTCGATCCGGAGCTCAAGGTCATGGCCGACGCTCCTGATGATCCAACCGTAAACTAGGCTTATCAGCGGGTTAGGTAATTCCCGCGGGCGCGGTCACCCGCGCTCCAACAAAAACATGGAGTCGCGGCGACCTCGCCACGGAATCTTGCTTCTGGTTTCAATATTTTCCTTTGACACTGCTTCGCGCGCACCCCTTCTTCTGTCCCTTTATGAAAGTCGTTTCCTCCATCAAATCCGCCAAACTGCGCCACCCGGCCTGCCAGGTCGTTCGTCGCAAGGGCAAGATCTACGTCATCAACAAAGTCGAGCCGCGCTACAAGGCGCGCCAAGGCTGATCCCAACTCCCCTTTACCGTGAAGTCCGAAGGCCATCCCTCTCTCAATAACGTCTGTTTCCTCGACATCGGAACAGGCAAGAAATTCCTGACGAAGTCCACGATGAAGTCCGCCCGTACCGAGAAAATCGACGGCCAGGACTACTACGTGATCGTGCGCGACGTCACCATGGACTCGCATCCCGCCTACACCGGCGAGAAGCGTCTCGTCGACACCGCCGGTCGCGTCGAGAAGTTCACCACGAAGTTCAAGCGCGCCACCAAGGTCAAGTAAGGCCCGCACCGGCCTTGCCCCCGAAGCCCTCCCGTCGCGGAGGGCTTTTTATTTTACCACGACGGTATGACGGCACAACGGATGCAGAATACTCTTGGCCAAAACTCTGTTCGTGGTGTCGTGGTGTCGTCGTGGTAAATCCTCCCAAACTCATCATCTTCGACTGCGATTCGACCCTCAGTGCCATCGAGGGCATTGACGAGCTGGCCCGCCTGCGCGGCCCGGAGGTCTTCGCTGCCGTGGAAGCCCAGACCCGCGACGCGATGGAGGGTAAAATCAGCGTCGAGTCGGTCTTCGGCCGGCGGTTGGCGGTCATCCGGCCACGCCGGGCCGATGTCGTGGCGATTGGCCGGAAATACATCGAGGAAGTGGAGCCGGCGGCCCTGGCCACCATCACCCGGCTCAAGGCGGACGGCTGGACCCCGCTCATCCTGAGCGGCGGCTTCCGCCCGATCATTGCGCCGCTGGCCGCCTATCTGGGCATCTCCCGCATTGAGGCGGTCGACCTGTATTTCGACGCCGCGGGGGAATACACCGGCTACGACGAAAATTTCCCCACCACCCGCTCCGGCGGCAAGCCGGCGGTCATCACCGCCCTCCGGCGCGAGCTTTCGCCGGTCCGCACCGTGATGGTGGGGGATGGGGTGAGTGACCTGGAGGCCAAGCCCGTGGTTGACCAATTCGTGGGTTTTGGCCGCTACACTGTGCGCGCCAAGGTCAAGGCCGAGGCGCATGCCTTTGTCCACAGTCTGGCGGAACTGCCCGCCTTGCTCAAAGGATGACCTTCCCACGCGATCTGTCCAGCTACGCCGACCCGGCCGCAGCCGGAGTGTGGGAGGTGATTTGCGCCCGGGCGGCCGCCGAGCCGTTTAACCTGATGGTGACGGGGATTTTCGCCCTGGCCGTCCTGCATACTTTCCTCTGCCCGACTTTCCTGCATCGGTCGCACATGGCGGGAAAAGGCAGTCGGCGCGCCCGCGTGCTGCACGTGCTCGGGGAAGTCGAGCTGGTGTTCGGTCTGTGGGCAATTGTGCTGGTCGCGTTGACGATCTGGTTCCGGGGTGCCGGGGCCATGGTGCAGTATCTGCGCAGCGTCAGTTTCACGGAGCCGCTGTTCGTGGTCGTCATCATGGCCTTGTCCGCGACCCATCCAGTCATGCGGCTGGCCGAGCAGAGCCTGCGGCTGGTCGCGTCACTCGGTGGCGGCCGGCCCGTGGCGTGGTGGTTTTCCATTTTGACGGTCGCCCCGCTGCTCGGGTCCTTCATCACCGAACCGGCGGCCATGACCATCGCGGCCTTGTTGCTCGCCCGGCAGTTTTACGACCTCAAGCCGTCGCCGAAGCTGATGTATGCGACGCTCGGCCTGCTCTTCGTGAACGTCTCGATCGGCGGCACGCTCACGCACTTCGCTGCACCGCCCGTGCTGATGGTGGCGCATGCCTGGGGTTGGGACATGGTCTACATGTTTACCCACTTCGGCTGGCATGCGGTCAGTGGCATCGTGATCTCGACCGTCGTTTACTTTCTCGTTTTTCGGCAGGAACTACTCGCGCTCAAGCCAGTTGATCACACCGGTGAAAAACCGGAGCAGGCCGTACCGGCGTGGGTAACGGTTGTCCACCTGCTGTTCCTAGGATTCACAGTCTGGGCCGTGCACCAACCGCTGCTGTTTGTGGTGGGGTTCCTGGTCTTTCTGGCCTTTGCCCAGGCCACGGCGCGCCACCAGAGCAAGGTGGTGCTGCGCAGTCCGCTGCTGGTCGGACTTTTCCTCGCCGGCCTGGTGGTCCATGGCGGTTTGCAAGGCTGGTGGATCCAACCAGTGCTGGGCGGACTCGGCGAGGTGCCGCTGTTCGCCGGGGCAACGATCCTCACTGCCTTCAACGACAACGCCCTGATCACGTATCTGGCCACGCTGGTGCCGGGCTTCAGCGAGGAACTGAAATACGCCGTCGTGGCCGGAGCCGTGACCGGCGGCGGCCTGACCGTCATCGCCAACGCGCCCAATCCGGCCGGCCAGTCTCTCCTCCAGCGCTACTTTCCCGAGGGTGTGTCACCGCTCGGTCTGTTCCTGGGCGCCCTCGTGCCAACCCTGATCGTGGCCTTTTCGTTTATGGTGTTGTGAGTTCCCGGCGGACCCTCAGGGGAAGAGCCCCCGCTTCGCCTTGGCTTCGGCGACGCGGGCGATGCCGAGAACGAGGGCGGCGGTGCGGCGGCTGCAGTCGTATTTCTTCTTCGTTTCCTCCACCGACGCTTTGGCCTTGGCGAGCATGCGGTGCAGTTTGTCGAAGACTTCGCTCTTGTTCCAATAGTAGTTCTGCAGGTTCTGCAGCCACTCGAAGTAGGAGACGATGACACCGCCGGAATTGCAGAGCACGTCGGGGATGACCTCGATGTCGCCGCGCGCCTCGATGATTTTGTCGGCCTCGTTGGTCGTGGGACCGTTGGCACCCTCGGCGAGGATGCGGCACCGGAGCTTACCGGCATTCTTTTCGGTAATGACGCGTTCCAGGGCCGCAGGGATGAGGACGGTGCAGGGGAGTTCCAGCAGCTGTTCGTTGGTGATGGGCTCGCCGCCGGGAAAGCCCTGGAGGGTCCTGTTCGCGATGACGTAGCCCTGCGCGGCCTTGAGGTCGATCCCCTTGGCGTTGTAGATGCCGCCGGCGACGTCGGAGATCGCGATTATCTCGGCGCCCCAGTGGTAGAGTGCGTGGCCGGCCTCGGTGCCGACATTGCCGAAGCCCTGGATGACGACGGTGGTCTTCTCGGCCTCGATGCCGAGGTCCTGCAGGTAGGATTTGACGAACCAGGCGACGCCTTCGCCGGTAGCCTCGCGCCGGCCGAGCGAGCCGCCGAGGGCTATGGGCTTGCCCGTGATGACGCCGGGGTCGAAGTGACCCTGGTGGTTGGAATAGGTGTCCATCATCCAGGCCATGACCTGCTCGTTGGTGCCGACGTCGGGCGCCGGGATGTCGATGTTGGGGCCGATGAAGGGAATGATCTCCTGCATGTAGCGACGCGAGAGGCGCTCCAACTCGGTGGTCGAGAGCTGGCGGGGATCGACGATCACGCCGCCCTTGCCGCCGCCGTAGGGGAGGCCGGCGAGCGAACATTTCCAGCTCATCCACATGGCGAGCGCGGCGACCTCGCCGAGCGTGACGTCCTGGTGGAAGCGGATGCCACCCTTGGCGGGGCCGGTGGACAGGTTGTGCTGCACGCGGTAGCCCTCAAAGATCTCGATGCGGCCGTCGTCCATGCGGACGGGCATCGAGACCACGACGCAGCGGCGCGGGCGCTTGGTGCGCTCGCGGACGCCTGCATCCATGCCGATGATGTCGGCGGCGAGGTCGAATTGGTTGCAGGCCTGCTGGAAGACAGGCGACTGGTAGATGGTGTTGGTAAGTGCCATGGGGGTGGGGGCCGGTGCCCGGGGTTTTTGTTGG
>JANMTJ010000582.1:0-4511 GCA_031390295.1 Oleiharenicola sp. | reverse complement strand
GCCCCGGTTGTTCTGGTACTCCACTGCCCAGCGGACCAAGGTGGAGACGGCGAGGCCGTCCTTGAGCTTGGAACGCCCGAAGAGGGAGTTCTTCATAACAACTGGAATGTTGGCAGAGAGCACTGCCTCATTGGGTGAGCGTGTGATCGGGGTAACTTTCTTCTGTGACTTCATGCTTCTATTATGTGTGACTATATGTGACACGTCAAGCGCAAAGCTGCGTTAACGTAGACTGTATGATCGAGGGTGTCGCGGAGTTCCTCACCGGGTTCATTCCGGTGGTGGGTGTGGCCGGTAAAGCTGCCAAGCTGATCGGCCTGACCGGCAAGGTTGCCACCCTCGTTGGTGGTATGGGCTTGTGAGCATGGATGAAACCGTGCGGCTCCAGTCTGAGGCTGTCGAAAAGATCGACGCTGCCCGCATCACGGGTGAAGTGTCCACGACTGTTTCGGTGAAGCCTGAGATCAATGACCTAACATTGCAGGTTTTCGCTGCAATAGACCTGCAATGATAGAAAAACGCGCTATGCTTTTTAGTGAATCTAGCGCCCTCCAAAAACGGCTAAGCCCCTCTGAGTAGAAGGGCTTAGAAATTGGAGCGGGAGAAGAGACTCGAACTCTCGACGTCCACCTTGGCAAGGTGGTGCTCTACCAACTGAGCTACTCCCGCGAGAGAGGCGGAGTATTCAAGCCGGCTTTTGCCCGTCAACCAGAATAATCAATTCCCTGCCCTTCGACCTTTGGCGTATTTCCAGCTTTCCCCGAGTGAGTTGCACTGTTGATGTTACGACTCTCCATGTCCGTCCGCCACACGCCCCCCGTTCCCAACCAGCCGGTCTTCACCAGCGACACCCCGGCCGCCGGGCGGCTGGTCGCCTGCAAGACCTATCTCGAGGCGGAGGGACAGCGGATCCGGCACCGCCATCAGGCGGGCGCACCCGGCCGCAAGATCTGCGAGGCACTCGCCGAACGCATGGACCGGCTGCTGGTTTCACTCTTCACCGCCGCCCTGGCCGGCTGGCGCCAGCAGCACGGTGAGCCACCGGTGCCCGTCTGCCTCATCGCCCTTGGCGGCTACGGTCGGTCCGAGTTGAGCCCGTTGAGCGATGTAGACGTGATGTTCCTTTACCCCGAGGCCAGGAAAACTCCGGAGCTGGCCAAATTCCAGGAGCATCTCTCCAACGGCACCCTCTACCCGCTGTGGGACCTGAAGCTGAAGATCGGCCACTCCACCCGCACCCTCAACGAGGTGTTTGCCGAGGCCTTTCGCGACATCAAGACCAAGACCGCCCTGCTCGAATCCCGCCTGATCGCCGGCACCGAAACTCTCTACGAGAATTTCGCCGACGCCTATCGCAAGCACTACCTGCAGAATGATCCCAAGGCCTACATCGCCGCCCGCCTCGCCGACCAGGCCAGCCGTCGCGCCTCACACGGAGACACCGTCTTTCTCCAGGAACCCGACGTCAAGAATGGTGTGGGCGGCCTCCGGGACTACCAGAACGCCCTCTGGATGTCCCGCGTCCGGCTCGGCATCACCCGCCTCGAGGAACTGACCGAGCAGCACTATCTGCCGGCCTCCGAGCTGCGTGATTTCCAGAACGCCTACGATTTCCTCCTGCGGATCCGCAACGAACTCCACTACATGAGCAAGCACCCGACCGATGTGCTCAACCTGGAGGTCCAGCCCCGCCTCGCCGCGAACATCGGCTACAACCAGCCCGCCCTGCTGGGGCGGGTCGAGGCGTTCATGCAGGACTACTACCGGCAGGCCCAGGCCATCTACCGCATCTCCAAGACCATCGAGCAACGCCTCGCACTCACCATCGCCGCCGGTCCCGGCCTGGTCGGCTCGCTCAAGAACCTGATGCTGGCCCGCCGCTCCGAAAAAACCAAGCGCATCGACGGTTTCCTGCTGCGCGGCCGTGAGCTGGCCTACGAGAACAAGGACATCTTCCAGCAGGATCCCATCCGCCTCATCCGGGTGTTCCGCCACTGCCAGCAACTCGGCTGCACGCCGGACCTCGACCTTGCGGCCCTGATCCGCGGCTCCGGCCACCTCATCACCCGCCAGGTCATCGAATCCACCGATGCCTGCCTGAGTTTTCGCACGATCCTGGAGGAAGCCGGCCAAGTGTTTCCGTCCCTCTCATTGATGCACGAGCTCGGCATCCTCGGTCGTTTCATCCCCGAGTTCGCCCCGCTGACCTGCCTCGTCCAGCACGAGTACTACCACCGTTACACCGCGGACATCCACACGCTGAGCACCATCCGCGAACTTGACACGATTTTCACCTCCGCCGAGCCCCGCGCCCAGCAATACCGCGAGGTCCTCCACCAGACCACCCGGCCCACCCTCCTCTACGTGATCCTGCTCCTTCACGACATCGGCAAGAGCGAGGGCATCCAGGGCCATGCGGAGGCCGGCGTCACCGTCGCCGCCCCCGTCCTGGAACGCCTCGGGGCCAACGCCGACACCGCCGCCACGATCAACTTTATCATCAAAAATCATCTCATCATGGCACGCTTCTGGCAGAAGCATGACCTTGATGATCCCCAGAGTTCAGCTGCATTTGCCGAGATGGTGGGCGACGCCGACCAGCTGCGTTACCTCTACGTCCACACGTATTGCGACGCCAACGGCACCTCGGCCAGCCTCTGGAACAGCTACAAGGATTCCCTCCATCGCCGCCTGTTCGATTCGACGGTCGAGCGTCTGGCTCTCGGTGACAAGGTCGAGGTCCGGCTCCAGGAGCGCAAAGAAATGACCCGCCAGACCATCATCGCCCAGACGATCGAGGGAATCAGCCCGGACGAGATCAACGCGCATTTCAGCCTGCTCCCCGAGCGTTACTTCATCCAGACCGACGGCCCCGAGATCACCCTGCATATCCGGATGGTCAACCGGCTGCTCCAGTCCATCTCGACCGCGGATTCCCTCAGCCCGCTCCGCCCGGTCATTGAATGGAAGGATGACCTCAACCGCAGCTACACCACGGTCCACGTCGTGACCTGGGACCGCGCCGGCCTCTTCTACAAGCTCGCCGGTGCCTTCAGTGTCGCCGGCCTCAGCATCCTCTCGGCCCGCATCACCACGCGCTCCGACCACATTGCCATCGACACCTTCCACGTCGTCGAGCCTGGCCGCGGCCTGGTCCAGAATCATCAGGCCATGGAAACCTTTGCCCGCACCGTGGACGATGCGCTGGTCAGCGAAAAGGACCTGCTGCCCGAGATTTCAGCCCAGGCCGCCCGGCTGGAGAAGGCCAACCGTTACAAGCTCGCCTCGGAACAGCCGGCCACTTTCCCCCCGACGGTCGAGGTTTACCACGAACTGTCCCTCAAGCGCATCATCGTCGAAATCCAGGCTCACGACCGCATCGGCCTGCTCTACCAGCTGGTGAAGACCATCTCCGATCACGGCTTCGACATCACCTTTGCCCGCATCAATACCGAGCGCAGCATCGCCCTCGACACCTTTTACATCGAGCCGGAGAAGCGCGACGCCGAGGTGGGCGACAAGGTGTTGCACAGCCTGCGCGACGCCCTGTCCGCCGTCATCACGCCCGTCGTTTCCCCGACTGAGGCCACCAGTTAGTTTACTCTCCCCAAGCCGCCCCATTCCTGCTCAGTTCTAGCCGAATGAGTGAGGAAGCGAACAACGAACTGGCTACGCTCTATGCGCTGGCCGCGCTTGCCACCAGCGCGCCCGACCCGATCGCCGCGCAGAGCAGCATTCTCGCCGCGATCATGGCCGCGTTTCCGGCCGACAGCGGCTCGCTCTCCCTGCTCACCCCGGAGACCGGCAACCTGGACATCTGCGCGCAACAGGGACTGCCGCCCGAGACCGGCGACTTCGCCCTTCGTCCCGGCCAGGGCATCACGGGCTGGGTGGTCCTCCACGGCCGGCCGCTGCTCGTCGCCGACGTCAGCCATGAGCCCCGCTACATCGCCGCCCGTCGCGGCGTGTGCTCCGAGATGGCCGCTCCGATCATCGTCGAGGGCCAGATCATCGGCGTCGTCAACCTCGACGCCGACCGCGCCGCAGCCTTCAACTCCACCGACCTCGACCGCCTCGCCCGCTACGCCACCGAGGCCGGCATCGTGCTCCACCGCCTCTGGCAGTTTGAACGCCTGCGCACCAACTCCACCCAGCTCACCACCCTGGTTGAACTGGGCCACGCCTTGGTCACCCAGCTCGCGCCCGAGGAGCTGCTGAGCACCATCACCGACAGCGGCCGCGCCCTCTTCAGCGCCCGGCTCTGCCTCCTGCACGACTACGATGCCGCCAACCGTGAACTCCGGCTCCACGCCTGGTCCGCCGCCGGCGACCTGAGCACCGCCGGCCTCACCCTGCAGCAGCAGACGATTTCCGCCGACGACGCCCTGCTGGCCTCCACCCTGCGCACCGGCCGCACCACCGAGTTCCAAGGGATCGAGAGCCCCCGTTACCGCGAGGCCGCCGATCTGCCCCGCGACCCCAGCCTGTGCAGCGCCCTCGCCACACCCCTC
>JANMTJ010000560.1:0-1680 GCA_031390295.1 Oleiharenicola sp. | reverse complement strand
TACTGCACGGTGTTCTCCGGGCAGGAAGTGATCAAGCTGCTGATGCATGGCGAGCGGGTGGAGAACCTGATCCATGCCCTGTATCGCTCGGTGGTCAAGCGGGTGCTGGAAATGACCGCGATCGATACCGACACCCTGGTGTTTTCCGGTGGCGTGATGAGCCACCACCCCATTCTCATGCCGCTGTTCGCCGAACGCTTCGACGGGGTGCGCACCATTCTCGCTCCCAATGCGCAGTTCTGCGGCGCGCTGGGCGCGGCAATCCATGGCATCAACGAGGAGAACGACGATGGCCTACCGAATCACCAGTGACTGCAACCTGTGCGACGCCTGCGTGACCGAATGCCCGAACGAGGCCATCACAGCCGGCGCCAACATCTACACGATCGACTCCGCCAAGTGCACCGAATGCGTCGGTTTCTTCGACGAAGTGCAATGCGCGGCGGTGTGCCCACAGGAATGCTGCGAGCCCGACCCCGACCGCGTCGAGCCCGAGACGGCATTGCTCGAGCGCGCCCGCAGTCTGCATCCGGACGAGGAGTTCTCGGGCGATGTGCCCTCGCGCTTTTCCAGCCACTGATGGCTGAATCCACCCCTCCAATGCAGGCAGCCCCATGAACCCGGTCCACGCCGTTGTCGATCTGCCCGATCCGGATCTGACCCAGGCCCAGGCCATGGACGAGATCACCGTCAAGTTCGCGGGTGATTCCGGTGACGGCATCCAGTTGGCCGGGCAGAAGTTCGCCCTGCTGGCCAGCGCCGCCGGCGAGACCGTGCGCACCATGCCCGACTACCCGGCCGAGATCCGCTCGCCGGGCGGCACCCTCGCTGGCGTCTCCGGCTTCCAGGTGCGTATCGGCAGCGCCGGCATCCACACCCCCGGCGACCGCATCGATCTGCTGGTGGCGCTGAATCCGGCCGCGCTGCGCGCCAACCTGCCCGAGCTCAAGGCCAACGGCATCGTCGTCCTCGACGAAAGTGCATTCACCGCAACCAATCTGGCCAAGGCAGGTTACGCCGGCAATCCGCTGGAAGACGGCTCGTTGCGCGACTACCGGGTGTTCCCGGTGCAGATCGGCAAGCTCACCCGCGGCGCGCTCAAGGGTCTGGCGCTGTCGGCCAAGCAGACCAGCCGCTGCCGCAATTTCTTCGCGCTGGGGCTGATTTGCTGGCTGTTCCCGCGCCCCAGGGCGTCGGTCGACGCGTGGATCGAGCAGCGTTTCGCCGCCACCCCGGAACTGGCCAAGGCCAACCATCGCGCCTTCCACACCGGCTGGAACTACGGTGAGACCGCCGAGTATTTCGTCAGCCCGTTGCGCGTAGCCGCCAACCAGCGCATGCGCGAGGCCGGGGTATATCGCTTCGTCACCGGCAATGCCGCGCTCGCCAAGGGCCTGGTGCAGTCCGCCCGCCGCGCCGGGCTGTCGCTGTTCCTGGGCGGCTATCCGATCACCCCGGCGACCGAGGTGATGCAGGAACTCAGCCGCTATCGCGATCCCGACGTACGCATGTTCCAGGCCGAAGACGAAATTGCGGCGATCGGCAGCGCCATCGGCGCCGCCTTCGCCGGCGCGCTGGGCGCCACCAGCACCTCCGGCCCGGGGCTATCGCTGATGGGCGAGTTCCTCAACCTCGCGGTGATCGCCGAGCTGCCACTGGTGGTGATCGACGTGCAGCGCG
>JANMTJ010000534.1:0-8828 GCA_031390295.1 Oleiharenicola sp. | reverse complement strand
GTAGACCACAAAGTCGCGCAGTTGCTCGTAGTCGAGCCGCTCAACGAACTTGTAGCGCCGGCTGGCGTAGGCGTCACCCGCCGAGCCGCCCGACGCCGGTTCCGGGCCCTTGGCCTGCACAGTCCCCGTGATGGTGCCGCCATGCAGCAGGCTGGTGAGCAACACTCCCAGCAGGAAGATGGCGGCGGGCTGCTGCATGGGTCAGAAGCGGAGGCCGAGACTGCTGGAAAGCATGTCGGTGTCGGTGCGCTTGGTGCCGTTGAGCAGACGCCCGTCCTCCCAACTGTATTCCAGTTTCCACACGAGCGGGGGGCCGAAGCGATAGCCGAGGCCGACGCTCAGGCGCCGGAGCTCCTCGGTGAGAGGCGCGAAGGGATTGTAGAAATACTTGCCGGCGCGGCCCTGTCCGGCGAGCGGGTAGCCGCGCGGTGCGTCAATCGCGCTGTAGCGGGCCGCGGCAAAGAGTTTATCCGAGAGATACTGCAGGCCCTCGAGGCTGTGGTAGGACAGTTTCCTGGAAGTACTGAGCGAGGTGCTGTCGTCGTCGAAGCGAACCCAGCCGGCGGAGGCCTTGAGGTGGCCCGTCGGCCAGCGGTAGGCGGCGTCGACCTCGGCGAGTTCGACGTGGAAGGTTCGGGTGGTGGTGGTCGGGCCGAGGGCGCGGAAAAATGCGTTGGCGATCCAGATCTCTGACTGCTCGTCAGCCGCGACAGTCAGGTCGCCGGTCCGCATGGCGCTCGCGCTGAGGGCGAAGCGGGAAGTGGCATCAAAAGAGAGGCGGCCGATCCAGGCCTTGTCGGAGTCGAAGTCGCGCAGGGATGGGTGCCCGCCATTTTGGACGGCGAGATTATAGCGTAGCCGGCCCAACTTGCCGTAAATCTGCAAACCTTCGTCGATGCCCCAGATGTCGGCCAGTGAGTGGGAGATAAGCGGATTGTCGATGACGTTGCGGAACTGGTATTCCTCACCGAAGGGAATGCTAAATCGTCCGGCCCGCAGCGACAGGGTAAAATCCCGGATGGAGCTCCAGAGGTTTTCCACATCCACATAAAGTTCGCCGACGTGGAAGAATTCGTCATTGGCCTCGCGGGTCGTGAGCTCGATCCCGCCGAAAAAATAGACGTTTTGCCAGACCGATGCTTCGACGAAAATCCGGGCGTCATCCACCCGGAATTCGGCGTTGGGCACGTCGCCGTCCTTGCCGGAGCTGAAGAACCCCACGCCCACCTCGCCACTCAACCGGATCTGCCGGCCGGACCCGGAGGCGGAAGGAAGCGGCTGGCTGGGAGCAATGGTCTCGTCAAGGCGGTCCAGGCGCGAACGGAGCTCGTCGATCTGCTTCTGCTGGGCACGCACCTGCTCTACCAGCTGGCGGTTCTGTTCCACGAGGGCCGAGACGTCCGTTTGACCGGCCACGGACACACCGAGCGCGAGGGTGACGAGGCCGCTCGCGACAAACCGGCAGGTATAGAATCGTAGGGCAGATCTCACGGGGTGGGGAACAGAGTCAGGCTAGTCTGCTCCCTCCCTACTGCAAGCAATTCACCGGTGCGGTACCTGCTCAGGGAGCAAATAGCACGCATACGGCCTGCGGGACCGTGGTTGGCCGGCCGATGGCAGTGAGCCGGCCCGTTGAGGGATCTACCTTGAACACGACGAGATTGTCGCTGTCCCGGTTGGCGCATACCAGCCAGCAGCCATCGTGACTGAAGTTGAAATTGCGCGGGTGCTTGCCACCGGTGGGAATGATTTCGATCGATCTGAGCGTACCCTTGTCCGCATCGCGGGCGAACACGGCTAGGCTGTCGTGGCCGCGGTTTGAACCGTAGGCATGGCGTCCGTCGGGGCTGAGCCGGATCTCGGCGCAGATGTTCTCGCTGGTGTATCCGGCGGGCAGGGTAGACAGGGACTGCAAGGGCTGGAGGACGCCCGTGGCAGGTTCGACCGAGTAGGTGGTGACCGCGCTGTCCAGCTCGTTGATCACGTAGAGAAATTTGCCGTCGGTGGAGAATTTGCTATGCCGGGGGCCGGCCCCGGGTTGGGTGGCGGTCTCGCCAGCCGCGGTGAGCTGCGCCGTGGCCGGATCGAGGCGGTAGTGAATGATGCGGTCGAGCCCGAGGTCGCAGACGTAGACGAACCGGTTGTCGGAGGAAAACGTGACGGAGTGGGGGTGGGGCTTGTCCTGCCGCTTGGCGTTGGGGCCGAGCCGGCCGGCGTGGGTGATCAGGCTGGCCCGGGCCCCGGGTCGGCCGTTGGCCGCCAGGGGAAAGGAGGCGACCTGGCTGCCGTGATAGCTGATCACGATGGCGGTGCGGCCGGTCGCGTCGATCCCGACATGGGCGAGCGAGATGCCACAGGTCGGCTCGGTGGCGAGCGGGGTCAGCACACCCGCGGTGGCGTCGTAGCGGAACGAGGCCAGAGCCCCGCCGGGCTTGCCGTTGATGGTGCCGCTTTCCCCGAGGGCGTAGAGGGTGCGCCCGTCGGGATGCCACGCGAGAAAAGTGGGGTTGGGCGTCGCCGCCGCGAGGACGGGATGGCCCAACACCCCGGTGGCGGGATCGAGGCGCACCGCATAAATGCCGCGGCTGTCACCCCCGGCAGGGGTGTAGGTGCCAAGGAAGATGAGCAGGCTGCTGGCGCGAGGCATCGTCCCCTACGAAAGCGTGAAATGGCGGCGGTTGGCAAGGTCGTGCCGCAGTTCGGCGCGAAAATCAGGATGCGCGATGGAGATCAGGGCTTCGCCGCGCTCGCGCAGCGTCTTGCCGTGCAGGTTGACCGCACCGTATTCCGTGATCACCCAGTGGACATGGCCGCGGGTGGTGACGACGCCGGAGCCGGGGGCCAGTTGCGGAGCGATGCGCGAGACCTTGCCGCCCATGGCGCGCGAGGGCAGGGCGATGATCGGCTTGCCGCCGCGGGACAGCGCGGCGCCCCGGATGAAGTCCATCTGGCCGCCGATGCCGGAGTAGATGCGGTCGCCGATCGAGTCGGCGCAGACCTGGCCGGTCAGGTCGATCTGGATCGCGGAATTGATCGCGACCACCTTCGGGTTCTTGCGGATGACGGCGGTGTCATTGGTCCAGTCACAGGGGTAGAAGTGGACGAGAGGGTTGTCGTGCACGAAGTCGAAGAGCCGCTGCGTGCCGTTGATGAAGCTGGTGATGATGCGGCCCTGCCCGACGGTCTTGAACCGGTTGGTGATGGCACCGGACTCGACCAGCTCAACGATGCGGTCGGAAAACATCTCCGTGTGGATGCCGAGGTCGCGCTTCTCCTTCATGCGACTCAGGGCCGCGTCGGGGATCCCGCCGATGCCCATCTGGAGGGTGGAACCGTCCTCGACGAGCCCGGCGATGAGTTCGCCGATGCGGGCCTCGACCGGACTCTCGACGGTGAGGGCGTGGCCGTGCAGCATCCGGTCAGTGGCGACGAAGGCGTTGATGCGGCTGAGGGGCAGGACGTTGTTGCCGTGGGTGCGCGGCATCCGGGCATTGATCTCGGCCACGATGAACTTCGCCGTCTCGGCCGCGGCCTTGGCGGCATCGCACGAGGTGCCGAGGGAGCACAGGCCGTTGTGATCGGGCGGCGAAACCTGCAGGAACGCCACGTCGAGCGCGACCTGGCCGGACAGGAACAATCCGGGGATGTCGGACAGGAAGATCGGGACGAAATCCGCCCGGCCCTCGTTCACGGCGGCGCGCAGGGGCGCACCGGTGAAGAGCGAGATGGAGCGGAATTCCTTCTCACGACCCGGTGCGGCGAAGGGCGCCTCGCCGTTGGTGTGCAGGTGCCACAGCCGGACGTTCTCCAGGTCATGGCGGGCGGTGAGAGCCTCGATCAGCGGCGTGGGGGTGGCGGCGGCACCGTGGATGAAGAGGTTGTGCCCGGAACGGACGCAGGCGACGGCGTCGGCGGCGGACACGGCACGGGATTGCCAATTGAGGGAGGGCGTGGGAAGCGGAGGCATAGGCTACCAGTTAACTTGCGGAGCGGCCGGATGGCGAACGTTGAACGTGCGCATCCGTTGGTTTAAATTTTGCACCCGTTGGCTCAACCCTGGCCCAGGGCTTCCTTGAAGTGTTTGCGGCACATGGCGATGTAGCGGTCGTTGCCGCCGATCTCGACCTGCTCGCCTTCCTTCACCGCCCGGCCATCCGCGCCAACGCGGAGGTTCATCGTAGCCTTGCGGCCGCAGTGGCAGATGGTCTTCAGCTCGATCAGATTGTCGGCCAGGGCGAGCAGCGCCGCGCTGCCGGGGAACAGCTGGGCCTGGAAATCCGTGCGCAACCCATAGCAAAGCACCGGAATGCGGAGCTGGTCGGCGATATCGGTGCATTGCTCGACCTGGATGCGGGTGAGGAACTGCGCCTCGTCCACGAGCACGCAGGCGACCGGTTGCGCCGCATGCGCCGCCTTGACGTGCGCCAGGATATCCTCGTCCGCCTGCAGGACCATCGCCTCGGCCTCGAGCCCGATGCGGGATTTGATCCGGCCGGCCCCGGCGCGGGTGTCGATGGCGGGCATGAAGAGCAGCGTGCGCATGCCGCGTTCATGGTAGTTATAGCTCGACTGGAGGAGGACCGTCGATTTGCCGGCGTTCATCGCCGAGTAATAGAAATAGACCTTGGACATGCAGGCGGAGCTAAGCGCACCGCAGCCCACGAAGCCAACCCAAAGCCGGCGGACATTAAGGTGGCCAACCGGAGGGATGTAGCTTTAAACCGCGCTCGGTGAAAAGAGCCACTAATGTCACAAGATTCCACCTACCCTGAGATTCCAGCGGTTGCCACCGGGAAATCGCGTCAGGGTATCCTGCTCGTGGCCGTCACGTTCCTCGTGGGGCTTGGGCTGACTGCGCTGGGCACCTATCAGACGCGGGGGCATTACCAGGCGGAAGCCCGGTTGCGGTTCGAGCGACTGGCCGAACGGCTGGACAGCGAAGTGCAGCGGCGGATGAACCACCCGATTTACGGGCTCAAGGGAGCCCGCGGCATGTATGCAGCCAGCAAGTCGGTCGAACGGCTGGAATTTCGTGCCTACGTGGAGTCGCGCAATCTGCCGGTTGAGTTTCCCGGTGTGCTGGGCTTTGGCTTCATCCAGCGGGTGATGCGGCCGGATTTGGCGGCTTTCATTGCCGCGGAACGGGCCGACAATGCGCCGGATTTTGCGGTGAGGACCGCCGGGGATGCGCCGGATCTCTATGTCATCAAGTTCATCGATCCGCTCGGACCGAACCGCGAGGCCTACGGCTTTGATGTCGGTTCCGAGGCCGTGCGCCGGGCGACGGTGGAACGCGCCGTGCGCACGGGCGAACCGACCCTGACCCCCCGCATCACGTTGGTGCAGGACCGGCTGGGGCGGCCGGGTTTTCATTGCCTGGTACCGGTGTATCGGAACGGCAGCCATCCGGCCAATCCGGCCGAACGGGAGGCTGCGCTCATGGGCCTGGTCTATGCGCCGATGGTGATCGATGAGATTTTCGCCAATATCATGGCCGGAGCCGACGGGATGCTGGACGTGGAGGTGTTTGAGGGGAACAGTCGCCACCCGGAGAAACTGCTCTTCGATGCGGACAGCACCCCGGTGGCGGCGGAAGGGCCATCCGCGACCACGGCCTTTGGTGGCCGGTTGTTTCACAGAATCACCCGCCTCGATATCGGCGGGCAGGAATGGACCCTCGTGATGACGACGACCAGAAAGTTTGAGCAGGGTGTGGAAACCAAAGCACCCCTGTTCATCGCCTTGGGCGGGATGCTGGTGAGCGTGCTGCTGGCCGGCATGGTTCTGTCGCTGGGTCTGAGCCGGTCGCGCGCCGTCGCGCTGGCGGAGCAAATGACCGTCAGTCTGCGCGCCAGCGAGGCCGAGGCCCGCCGGCTGGCGATGGTGTCCGGCGTAAACGAACAACGCCTGATTGCGCTGACGGCTCAGGCGCCGGGGGTGATTTTCCAGTTCGAGGTCGCGCCCGATGACCGGCGTTCGTTCCCCTTTATCAGCGCGGGCTACCGCGAAATCTTCGGGCGCGAGCCGGACGAGGTCCTGAAGCGTTCCTCGGTGCTGCTCACCACGGTTCATCCGGAGGACCGGCGCGCGGTGCATGCCAGTCTGGAACAGGCCATCCAGGAAGTCGCGGCGTGGGACCAGAATTTCCGGATCAAACGCCCCGATGGCGGTGTGCGCTGGATCCACGCCAGTTCCTCGGCCAACCGGCGGCCGGACGGCACGCGGGTGTGGTTCGGTGTGCTGGCCGATACCACGGACCAGCAGGAAGCGCGGGTAGCGGCCGAGGAGCTCAACACGAAGCTCGAGGCGGCCGTGATCAAGGCCGAGCAGGCCAACATCGCCAAGAGCCAGTTCCTCGCGACCATGAGCCATGAGATCCGCACGCCGATGAACGGCGTCATCGGCATGACTTCGCTCCTGCTGGACACCCCGCTGAACAGCCAGCAGAAGGAGTTTGCGGAGATCATCCGCTACAGTGGCGAGAGCCTGCTGACCCTGATCAACGACATCCTCGATTTTTCCAAGATCGAGGCGGGCCGGTTCGATCTGGAGAACGAGGTTTTCAATGTGCGGGAGTGCGTGGAGAGCGCGCTCGACTTGCTTTCAACCAAGGCCGCCGAAAAGGGACTGGATCTGCTTTACGAGATTGCGGAGGGCGTGCCGCGCGAGATGCAGGGTGATGTTACCCGGCTTCGGCAGATCCTCGTCAACCTGGTGGGCAACGCCCTCAAGTTCACCGCGCGTGGTGAGGTGGAGCTGAAGGTGCGCCCGGTGCCGTTGGCGCCCGGGGCGCCGGACCAGCCGCGTGAGTTGCAGTTCGCTGTGCGCGACACCGGCATCGGCATTCCACCCGAGGCGCAGAGCCGGTTGTTCAGCTCCTTCACGCAGGTAGACGCCTCGACCACGCGCAAATACGGCGGCACGGGCCTCGGCCTCGCCATCAGCAAGCGACTGGCCGAGTTGATGGGTGGGCGCATGTGGCTGGAAAGCGAACCTGGCCGCGGTTCGACCTTCTTCTTCACGCTCCGGGGCGAATGGATTCGCTCGGCGCAGCCGTACGTATCGGCCGGCCGCGTCCAGTTGCAGGGCAGGCGCATTCTGGTGGTGGACGACAACGCGACCAACCGGCGCATTCTCTCGAACCTGATGGACAAATGGGGCATGCTATCGACCGTGGTCGACGGTGCGCAGCCCGCACTCGAACTGGCCCGTCAGGGCGGTCAGTTTGATCTGGCGATCCTCGACATGTACATGCCGGACATGGACGGCGTCATGCTCGCCCGGGAGATCCGCCGTGTACCCGGCTGGAGCACGGTACCCTTGCTGCTTTTTTCCTCGATCGGTCAGCAGAGCATGAAGGAGGAGCCGGGCCTGTTTGCCGCCTGCCTCTCAAAACCGGCGAAGCCTTCGCAACTGTTCGACACCCTGGTGAGGATATTTAGTGGCAAGAAAACGGAGTCCGTGCCGCCGATGCCGGTGGCGACCGCTGATCCGGTGGGAAAGCACGCCGAGAGTATCCTTCTGGCGGAGGACAACATCGTTAACCAGAAAGTGGCGCTCCATATGCTGGCACGGATGGGCTATCGCGCCGATGTCGCCGCCAACGGTTTCGAGGTACTCGAGGCGCTGGCGCGGCAGAACTACGACATCATCCTCATGGACGTGCAGATGCCCGAAATGGACGGCCTCGAGGCCACAGGCAAAATCAAGGCGGGCCTGGCCGGGGGGCGCCGCGGGCCCTGGATCATCGCCCTCACCGCCAATGCGATGGAGGGTGATCGCGAAATCTGCCTGCGGGCCGGCATGGACGACTACCTCGGGAAGCCCATCAAGTCGGCCGAACTCGCGGGGGCCCTCAGCCGGGCGCGAGAGGTCATCAAGACCAGATCGGGGTGAGCACGCCGCTACAGAAACTCAGCGCATCCGGGCGAAGGTCTTTTGGAGCAGTTCCAGGTCGGAGGCGTTCTTGGTCTTCTCGCGGGTCGTGGCGATAAGTTTCTGCTCGAGGGCGTTCTTGGTCGGGCGCGCCTTGTTCTCGTAGTAGATGCCGAACTTCCCGGGCCAGGGCTCGGCCGCGAGCTTGAAGGCGGCGACCTCGTCGGTCGGGTCATGTCGTGCGGCGTCCTCGGGCGAGCCGTCGTTTTTACGCAGTTCGATGGTCTGCCACGCTCCGCCCTTGCGGGGGATGGAGGCGTCAAAGGCGCCCTCGAAGAACTCAACGCACTCGGAGAGGATCTCGACGACGGAAAAACCGTCGTGCTGCGAGGCCTTGAGCATCATCTCGACCATGTGGTTGACCTGCGTGGCGTGGCTGCGCGCGACAAAGGTGGCGCCGCTGTTGATGAGCGTGCGCATCGGGTTGATGGGCTGGTCGAAGGCGCCCCACGGGTCGGTCTTGGACTTGAAGCCGATCGGCGAGGTGGGGGAGGTCTGCTTCTTGGTCAGGCCGTAGACCGAGTTGTCCATGATGACGTAGGTCATCCGCGGATTCTTGCGGGCGGTGTGGACGAGGTGGTTGCCGCCGATGGAGAAACCGTCGCCGTCGCCGCCGAAGACAAACACATGGAGGTCGTCGCGGCCCAGGCTGATGCCGGCGGCGAAGGGGAGGGAGCGGCCGTGGATGTAGTGGCCGCCGTGGGTGTTGACGAAATACGGGAAGCGGGAGGAGCAGCCGATGCCCGCGAAGGTGACGATCTTTTCCTGCGGGTAGTTGAGCTTCTCGAGGACCTTGTAGAAGGCGGCCAGCACGGCGAAGTCACCGCAGCCGGGGCACCAGGTGGGGTGGTCGGCGACGAGGACATTCTTGGTCAGGCCGTAGACCGAGTTGT
>JANMTJ010000527.1:0-1508 GCA_031390295.1 Oleiharenicola sp. | reverse complement strand
CCGCGTTCTTCACGGCGCTCAAGGCGTCGCCAACCGGCACGCTGCCCGGCGAAACCCACTGGGTGTCGTCGTTCGAGACCTTCACCGACTTTGTCGGATTAAAAACCTACCGGCAGCTCGAGGACCGCTACCTCCCCGAGCAGCGGGTGCGGGAAAAATACCATGGCGCGGGCAAAATTGTCGGCTGAAACCCCAAACTTGAATGCTACCATGGGCATGACCATTGCAGAAAAAATCCTTGCCCGGGCCTCCGGCCTGCCGGCAGTGCGGGCGGGCGACGTGGTCGAACCTCGGGTCGATCTCGCCATGTCGCATGAGAACGCCGCGCTTGTCATCAACCAGTTTCTGGAAATCTACCAGGGCACATCCCTCCCCCCGCGAATCTGGGATCCCTCCCGTGTGGCGGTGATCTTCGACCACCGGGTGCCGGCGGAATCGGCGAAAACCGCCACCAACCAGAAGAAAGTGCGGGAATTCGTCGGGGTCCAGGCCGTGACCAAGTTTCACGACATCCGCGGCGACGTCGGCGGCATCTGCCACCAGATCCTGCCCGAGAGCGGTTACGTGCGGCCGGGCGCCGTCATCGTCGGCACCGACTCACACACGACGAGCCATGGGGCGCTGGGCGCCTTTGCCTTCGGCATCGGAGCCACGGAAATGGCCAGCGTCTGGGCGCTGGGTGTGGCCCTCAATGTCGAGGTACCCGCGACCCTCAAGGTGGTGGTGACCGGACGCTTCAGGAAATTCGTCGGCCCCAAGGACCTGATCCTGCACCTCATCGGTCTGCTCACCGCCCAGGGAGCAAATTTCAAGGCCATCGAATTCCACGGCGGGACGATCCGCCGCATGAACACCTCCGGCCGGCTGACGCTGTGCAACATGGCCGTCGAGGCCGGGGCGACGGCGGGGATTGTGCCGGCCGACCAGGAGACCGAACGTTATCTCCGCGAGGAGGCCGGGGTCACCGACGCCATCGACCCGGTCCTGCCCGACGCCGATGCCATCTACGAGCGTACCATCAAAATCAACGTCACGCACCTGACGCCTCAGATTGCCTGCCCCCATACGGTGGACAATGTCAGGCCGGTGTTCGAGGTGACGGGCCGCAAAGTGGACCAGATCGTCATCGGCTCGTGCACCAACGGGCGGCTCGACGATCTGAAGGTCGCTGCCGAGATCCTGAAAGGCCGGCGGGTGGCACCGCACACGCGGATGCTGGTCTTCCCCGCTTCAGGCCGGGTTTTCCGGCAGGCGCTGGCCAGGGGCTATGTCGGCACTCTCATGCAAGCCGGCGCCGTGGTGATGAACTCCGGCTGCGGACCCTGCCTGGGCATCCATGAGGGCGCCCTGGGCGACGGCGAGACCGCGCTCTCGACCACCAATCGCAATTTCAAGGGTCGCATGGGCAATGCCACTGCGGAGGTCTATCTCTGCTCGCCCGCCGTGGCGGCGGCGTCAGCCATCACGGGCGTCATCACCAATCCGCAAGGGGGAGGAAGTTGATATGG
>JANMTJ010000455.1:0-2577 GCA_031390295.1 Oleiharenicola sp. | reverse complement strand
GGACTCGAGCTCCATCGTGGCCTTGTCGGTTTCGACCTCGGCGAGGATGTCGCCGGATTTCACGGCGTCGCCTTCCTTTTTGAGCCACTTGACCAGCGTGCCCACCGTCATGGTGTCGCTGAGTTTCGGCATTTCAATGATGTCGGCCATAAAGATTGGTTATTGGTCAGCGGTCACTGGTCATGGGTTATATCAGAGACCGCCTGGGCTGTTTTGCAGATGAAAAATGACTGATGAACAATGAGGGATGATCACTTCAGTACGTTGAGCGCGGATTGGGTGATGCGCTCGACGGTCGGGAGCTGGAGTTTCTCGACGGGCGGCGAGTAGATCGCGGGGGAGTCGACGGAATTCACGCGCATGACCGGGGCATCAAGGTAGTCGAAGGCCTTCTCCTGGATGAGGCAGGCCACCCTGGCGCCGACGGAACAGAAAGGCTTGGACTCCTCGACGTAGAGGACGCGGTTGGTCTTCCGCACGGAGGCGAGAATGGTCTCCTCGTCGAGCGGGCGGATGGAGCGCAGGTCAATCACCTCGGCGTTGATGTTGTGCTTCTCCTTGAGGACGGAGGCGGAGATCAGAGCCATCTGGATGGCGCGGCCGTGTCCGATGATCGAGATGTCCGTGCCCTCGCGCATGACCCGGGCCGAACCAAGCGGCACCAGGTGCTCGCCTTCCGGCACTTCGCCACTCTCGCCGTAGAGCAGGGTGTTCTCGAGGAAGATGACGGGATCGTTGTCGCGGATGGCGGACTTGAGCAGGCCCTTGGCGTCGGCGGCCGTGGAGGGCACCACGACCTTGATGCCGGGGTGATAGGCGGCGATGGACTCGGGCGTGTGCGAGTGGGTGGCGCCGACGTTGGTGCCGCCGTTGGCGGGGCCGCGGAGGACGATGGGGCAGTTGATCAGGCCGCCGGACATGTAGCGGACGTTCGCGGCGTTGTTGAAGATCTGGTCGAAGGCGACGGAGTAGAAGCTGAAGAACATCAGTTCCATGACCGGGCGCATCCCGAGCATCGAGGCGCCGAGGCCCATGCCGATGAAACCTGCCTCGCTGATCGGGGTGTCGACGATGCGCTTGGGGCCGTATTTGGCCAGGAGACCCTCGGTGATCTTGTAGGCGCCGTTGAACTGGGCGACTTCCTCGCCGATGATGACGACGTTCGGATCGCGATCCAGTTCCTCGGCCATGGCTTCCCGGAGGGCTTCGCGGTAGGTGATGACAGGCATGACGAAAGAGTGAAAGTGAGAGTGAGGGTGAAAGTGAGGAAGAGTGGGTGGCGGGTCGTTCTCTTTCTCGTAATCGTTATCTTAATCTCTGGAGAACGAGTAAGATCAGGAGAACGAGAACGATTTTGAGCGGAAGTCGGCGGCGGCTCAGTTGAAGAAGAGCGTGCCCTGGGATTTGCGGTCGGCGGGATTGTCGGCCTCCCAATACACGTCCTTCTGGAGGTCATCCACGGTCGGGTAGGGGCTGGCCTCGGCGAACTGGGCGGAGGTCTCGGCCTCGGCGCGGGCGGACTCGTCGATCTTGGCGATGATTTCCTCAGTGAGGACCTTTTCGGCCAGGAGTGCGTTCTGGCAGAACATCAGCGGATCCTTGGTGGCCTTGTAGGTCTCAATCTCCTTCTTTCCGCGGTAGGTGGTGTCGGGATCAGCGACGGAGTGGCCGCGGTAACGATAGGTGCGGATCTCCAGGACGCTCGGGAGGTGCTTGTCATGGGCGAGCTTGAGGGCCCGGTCCACCTTGTCACGCACCTCGAGCACATCGTGGCCGTTCTCAATGATGTCCCAATTCATCCCATAGCCCTCGGCGCGCTGGGCCAGGCTCGGGCCGGCGGAGGAGCGCTCCTGCGAGGTGCCCATGGAGTAGCCGTTGTTCTCGACGATAAAGACCACCGGCAGCGACCAGAGGGCCGCCAGGTTGTAGGACTCGTGCACCGCGCCCTGGTTGACGGCGCCGTCGCCCATGAACGTCAGGCAGGCGCCCCTGCGTCCCTGGTATTTCAGGGCGTAGGCGATGCCGGTGCCAAGCGGCACCTGGCCGCCAACGATGCCGTGGCCGCCCCAGAAATTGCGGGAGGGATCAAAATAGTGCATCGAACCGCCCTTGCCCTTGGAGCAGCCCGTGTACCTGCCATAGTTCTCCGCCATCATCTCGTTCATGCCCATGCCGACGGCGAGGCCGTGGCCGTGATCGCGATAGGCGGTGATGAGGTGGTCGTCCTTGCCCATCACGGAGACGCAGCCCACCGCGACCGATTCCTGGCCGATATAGAGGTGAAGGAAGCCGCCGATCTTGCCCTGCTGATAACTCCGCAGGCACCGCTCCTCAAAGCGGCGGATACGCACCATGTCGCGGTAAAGCGCGATCAATTCGTCGTGGCCGAGCTTGGCGTTGATGTGCGCCGTGCGGGCATTGTAGCCGGCGTCATCCGCTTTCCTGGTCGTGGGTGATTTCTTGCTCACAGGGATTGTTTCAAGTTCAAAGTAATATCGAGGCGAAGGATTCCGTCTTTCAGGGAAAGCCGGACGATGACAAGCGAAAGATTTGGCAGACGGTCATTTGCCTGAGCCG
>JANMTJ010000416.1:0-5919 GCA_031390295.1 Oleiharenicola sp. | reverse complement strand
GACGTTGGCGGCCTGCTGGTCGGTCACCCCGGTGTCCTTGTAGACGATCTTGCCGCCCTTGATCACATAGCATTCGCGCGAGGCAAACATGGTGGCGGACTGGCCGAAGGCCTTCACGACCTTCTTGTCGGTGTCGGCGATCAGCGGGAAGGGGAAATGATTGACCTCCTTGAACTCCTTTTGCTTTTCCACGGTGTCCAGGCTGACGCCGATGACGGCCGCGCCCTGCCTGGTGAGGTCGGTGCTGGCATCGCGCAGCGAGCAGCCTTGCTTGGTGCAGCCGCCGGTGAGGGCCTTTGGGTAAAACCAGACGACGGTGTAGGCATTGGCCTTGTAGACGTCACCCAGGTCCAGGGTGGTACCGGCATCAGTCACGCCGCTGACGAGCGGGGCGGCATCGCCGACCTTGAGGGAATCAGCGGAGAGCTTGGCGAAAAAGCCGAAGAGGGATGCAAACATAAGGAGGAAGCGGAGGGGTTTCATGGCCGCCCAGCGTAGCCACGGCGAAGCAATTGGCAAATTATCACGAAAGCGCCGCGGGCGACACAAGCCGGGCCGGCCGGTTCCGCCGCGGCGGGCTAAAAACCTTGAAAGTTCCTCCCGGCGGAACTCTGGCAGCCATCCCGGTGTTAGGGGAGTCGTCAACTGCGCTGACCAGCGCACTGACCTAAACAAACCAAAACAGAACATGAATATACGCCACTCCATCAAATCCCTGCTGCTCGCCTCCGCCATCGTCGTCGGGACCGCCGTCCGCGCCGACATCGCGCTGCCCGGCGCGCAAACCGAGCCGGTGACCGGCAACGTGGGCCTGCTCGGCCAGGTTTACGGCACCCTGACCTACAACTACATCAACCTTGATGCCACGTCGGTTCACGCCGACAACTACCGCCTCGCAGTCAACCAGCCGCTGGCCTTTGGCCTCGACGGGGTGTTAAGCTACGATTTTACCCACACCGGTGATTTCGCGGGTTCCCCCGTGCGGCAGCACACGCTGGGCGGGGCGCTCCGCGCCTTCAGCACCTCCTACAACTGGGGCAAGCCGTACGTCGAGGCGGGCGTTGGCTTTACCACGGCCAGATTTCCGGACGCGGGTGATGATTCCTACCTCTGGGAAGTCGCGGGCGGCGTGGAATTCCAGGTGGCACCGGCCACCACGGTCACACCCTACGTCCAGTATGTGGATGCGCCCGACCTGCCCGGTGACGGCCGGTGGAAATTCGGCGTGAAGGCCAACCACTGGGTCAACAGCCAGGCGGCGGTGACCGCCGGGATCGAGCGGGATGACGACCAGAACACCATGTTCACCATCGGCACGAACTTCCGCTTCTAAGTTTCTACCCCATGGGTAGAGTGTGTGCACGAGCCGCGGCGCAGGGGTGCGTCGCGGCTCATCATTTTCCGCGGCGGCGGTTCAATCCCGCCGCAGGGCGCGCGCCACCCAGGCCGAGGCGAGCTGCGTCGCGACGACCGACAGGGTGAAGAGATAGAGGCCCGGGCCGATGCGGATGTCGGCCACGGCGGCTGACTTCATGGCGACGATGAGGATGGCGACGACGAACACGTCGAGCATGGACCACTTGCCGAGCGATTCCACCCAGCCGTGGAGCCGGCGCACACGGGCGAGGTCGTGCTTGCGCTCGAGCCAGATGATGCCGAGCAGAGCGAGCTTGACGCAGGGAAACACCAGCGTGAACAGGGTCAGCACCGTGAAGAGAAAATACTCCCCCTCGTGGAAGAGCGTGATGATGCCGCCCACGACCGACACCGCGCTGCCAAACACCCAGAACTTGGTGACGTGGAAAAACGGGAAGAAAATTCCCGTGCCGAAGAGGAGCACCGCCGCCGCAATCAGCACGGGGATCAGGCGGTGTGAGAGCGGACCCGGGGTCATGGTCCGCCTCAGATGTAATACATCTCGGAGGGATGCTTGGAGGCGATCCGGTCCAGGGTGTAGCTCTTGACCTTCTCGATCAGACTGGCGCGAACCTCGCCCCAGATTTCCTTCAGGCGGCGGCCGCTGTGGCCCTGAAAGTTCCCGCTCAGGCCGAGGCATTCGCCCTCGGCGGCCATCATGATGTCGTAGAGGGAGATTTCCTCGGGTGGCCGGCTGAGCTTGTACCCGCCGAGGTTGCCGCGGCGGCTGGTGATCAGGCCATGGTCGCGCAGCCTGCCCAGGATCTGCGCGAGAAAGTTGGCGGGCACGGCCTCCGTGTGGGCGAGGTGTTCGATCTGGGCGAGGTTGCCCGAGCTGTGCAGGCGGGCCAGCTCGGCCATCACGCGGCAGGCGTAGTCGATTTTGACGGAGATCTTCATGGTCGGGTCAGATGGTGTAGTCGGTGTGCTCGGGCCGGACCACCTCGGTCGGCGGGAGTAGCATGCCCGCGCCGACGGTGGCGTTGGTGCCCGGCTCGATCAAAATGAACGAACCCGTGAGCCGGTTGGTGGCGTAGCCGTCGTAGAACAGGGGTTTGGCGGTGCGGATGCGGATTTCGCCGAGGTCGTTTACCGCCAACTCGGCCGGGTTGGGTTGGGACTCCAGCGCGACCATGTCGAGCCGGTGCTCGATCTCGGTCACCACGGCCTGGACGGTGCTGGTGGTGTGCTTGAGGAAGTATTTTTTGCCCCGCTGGAGCGGGCGCGGGTGCATCCAGCAAATCTTGGCGTGCAACTCGGTGCCGCCGCCGGGCAGGGCGTCGACGCCCACCAGCAGGCTGCCGCGACTGACATCGATGTCGTGTTCCAGCACCAGCGAGACGGACTGCGGACAGAAAGCCTCGGCCACGGGGCCGTCGAAGGTGTGGATTTCCTTCACCGTGGAGACCACGCCGCCGGGCAGGGCCATGACCTTCTGGCCGGTGCGCACGATGCCGCCGGCGATCTGGCCGCTGAAACCGCGGAAATCATGCAGGCGCGGATCGGTCGGATTGTTCGGGCGGTTGACCCACTGGACGGGCAGGCGGAAGGAGCTGAGGTTCCAGTCGCTCGCGATGTGGACGCCCTCGAGGTGCCCGAGCAGCGTCGGACCGGCGTACCACGGCGTGTGCGGCGAGGGTGTGACGACGTTGTCACCGTTGAGCGCGCTCAAGGGGATGAACTTCACGTCCTTGATGTCGAGACGCGGCAGGAATTCCTCGAACTGCTCGCGGATCTCGTTGAAGCGCGCCTCGCTCCAGCCGACGAGGTCCATCTTGTTGACGGCGACGACGAGGTGCGGGATGCGCAGCAGCGAGGCAATGGCGGTGTGCCGGCGGCTCTGCTCGATCACGCCGGCGCGGGCGTCGACGAGCACGATGGACAGGTTGGCGGTCGAGGCACCCGTGACCATGTTGCGCGTGTATTGGACGTGCCCCGGGGTGTCGGCGATGATGAACTTGCGGCGCGGGGTCGCAAAGTAGCGGTAGGCGACATCGATCGTGATGCCCTGCTCGCGCTCGGCGCGCAGGCCGTCGGTGAGATTGGCGAGGTTGATCTGCCCGCCTCCGGTGATGTCGGCGGAACGCTCGAGGGCCTCGATCTGGTCCTCCATGAGCGACTTCGAGTCGTAGAGCAGACGGCCGATGAGCGTGGACTTGCCGTCGTCGACGCTGCCGCAGGTGTTGAGGCGGAGAATATCGACGACCGGCACGGGTGCGCGGGAGGAAGTTGAAGAGGTGGCGACCACGGACATGAAAGGTTGGGCGGTGGAGATGATTTAGAAGTAACCGGCTTTCTTGCGGTCTTCCATGGCGGCCTCGGAGGCTTTGTCGTCGGCGCGGGAGCCGCGCTCGGTGACACGGGCGGCGGCGATCTCGGCGATGATGTCGTCGTAGCTGGTGGCGGGCGACTCGACCAGGCCGGTGCTGATGATGTCGCCGATGGTGCGGACACGGACCACGAGGTCGCGGACCTCCTCGGTGGGTTTTGGTGGGAGCAGGTCGCTGACCGGCAGCCACTGGCCGCCCCGGCGGACGCATTTGCGCCTGTGGCTGAAATAGATCGTGGGCACCTCGAGCTTTTCGCGGCGGATGTATTCCCACACGTCCATCTCGGTCCAGTTGCTGAGCGGGAACACACGCATGTTCTCCCCGGCGTTGAGCCGGCCGTTGTAGAGATTCCAGATCTCGGGGCGCTGGTTCTTGGGATCCCACTGGCCGAAGCTGTCGCGGAAGCTGAAAAAACGCTCCTTGGCGCGGGCCTTCTCCTCGTCGCGGCGGGCGCCGCCGATGAGGCAGTCGAAGCGGAACTCCTCCACGGCGGCGAGCAGCGTGGGGATCTGGAGCTTGTTGCGGCTGATCTCGCCCGGCGCGGGGAAGGCGATGCCCCGGGCGATCGCGTCCTCGACCTTGCGGATGATGAGCTTGCCGCCGAGCTGGGCGGCACGCTTGTCGCGGAACTCGTTCAGTTCCGGAAAATGGTGCCCCGTGTCGACATTGAGGAAGGGCATCGGGATGTCCGACGGGCGGAAGGCTTTTTCCGCGAGGCGCAGGAGACAGATGGAATCCTTGCCGCCGGAGAAGAGCAAAGTCGGGCGCTCAAACTCGCCGGCGACCTCGCGCATGATGTGGATCGCCTCGGTCTCCAGATGAGCGAGGTGGTCGAGATGGTAGCTTTTCATAGCGCGGCGGCGGTCAGGGCTGCATCCTTGCCCCACGCGGCATGCAGGCCGCACTCGCGTTTCTCATCGGCCTTGGCCGGGTCGAAGTAATCCCACTCGTTGGGCAGGTGGTGCTGGGCGAGATAGGCCTCCATCTGCGCGTCGGTCCAGTGGAACACGGGGCTGACCTTGAGCGCACCGAAGTTGGCGTCGTGCGACACGAGGTCGAGGCCGGCGCGGTTCGGGTTCTGCACCTTGCGCAGGGCGGTGATCCAGACGGTCGGGGCCAGCTCCTGCATGCCGCGCTGGAAGGGCTCAAGTTTCATCACGGCGCTAAACTGCTTCAAGCCCGCCTCGTCGTCGAGCGAGGGGATGGGGCCGTGGACGGCGTCGCGATGCGCGGGGGTCATCCGGGGCAGGAACGGCTTCAGGTTCAGCTTCAGCTGCGTGCGCAACTGCTCGGCGTGCTTGTAGGTGGCCGGGCGGTTGTAGCCGTGGTCCACCCAGAGCACGGGAATGTCGGCCTGCGCCTGCGTGGCGAGGTGGAGCACCACCGCCTCGTAGGGGCGGAAGTTGGTGGAGACGATGGCGCGGCCGCCGGCCTGGGCGAGGGCCCAGCGGACGACCTCAAGCGGCGACTGGGTGCGCAGCTCGTCGTTGGCCCGGGAGATTTGCTCGGGAGTCATGATGGTTCAGTTGGTGGCGGGAGCCGTTTGGGGCGTGGCGGCGCGCGCGGCGATCGCCTCGGGCAGGAGGACGCGGGTGGCGAAGTCACCGAAACGCTCGCCGGTGACCCGCTCGCTCTTCCAGCGGGTGAGCAGCGGGCGCAGCTCGGTTTCCAGATCGGCCTCCTTGATGACCTCCTTGAAAACCTGGTTGAGGCGCGTGCCGGCGACGTCGCCGCCGAGCCACAGCTGGTATTTCCCGGGGGCCTTGCCGACGAAGCCGAGCTCGGCCATGTAGGGCCGGGCGCAGCCGTTGGGGCAGCCGGTGGTGCGGATGATTATTTCCTCGCCCGCGAGGCCGAGCTCGGCGGCGAGCTGTTCGATGCGGTTGATGAGGCCGGGCAGCGCGCGCTCGGACTCGGCGAGGCCGAGGCCGCAGGTGGGCAGCGAAGGGCAGGCCATCGAGGCGGCGTGGAGGATCGAGGCCTGGTTTTCCGTCTTCACGCCGTGGGCGGCGAGGAGCGCCGTGAGGGGAGCGCGGTCCGCGTCGGGAATGTTGGCGAGGATGACGTTCTGGTTGGCGCTGAGGCGGAACTCGAGGCGCGGGAACTTCTCCGCGACCTGGCGGAGGGCCGTCTTCATGGCGTGGCCCGCGACATCCTTGATGCGGCCGGTCTG
>JANMTJ010000413.1:0-1770 GCA_031390295.1 Oleiharenicola sp. | reverse complement strand
CCGGGCTTTCTGGCCGAGACCTGCCGGCTGTGGGAAGGGGCGTTCAACGCGCTCGAGCTGCCGGACGTCCGCCGCGTTGTGCTGCGGATCGGCGTGGTGCTCGACGCCGAACACGGGGCGCTGCCCCCGCTGGCGAAACTGACCCGCCGCTTCCTCGGCGGCCCGGCCGGGAGCGGCCGGCAATATCTCAGCTGGATCCACCGCGAGGACTTGCTGGACGTTTTTCAGGCGGCGCTGACCCGGCCGGAACTGTCCGGACCCTACAATGCGTGTTCGCCGGCGCCGGTCACGAACGCCGAGTTCATGCGGGAGCTGCGTACGGTCCTCGGCCGGCCGTGGTGTCCCGCCGCCCCGGAGTTTGTGGTGCGGTTGGTGGGGAGCCGGCTCCTCGACACCGATCCCAATCTTGCGTTGCACGGACAGCGCTGCAGCCCCGCCCGGTTGCAGGCGGCGGGCATAACATTCAAATTTCCGGCCGTCGGGGCGGCCTTGCGCGACTTGCTGACGGTGGAGCAGCCCTAGGCGGGCTACACCGAGTATTTGCTCTTGGCCGGCTCGCAGGGCGACATGCCCTCGTAGTTGTGCACCGAGCCGGCGCTGTCACTCCAGAGCGGCAGGTTGTCCTGGCGCCAGCGGCGGGTCAGCATGATGTCATTCTGGACCGCATGGTCCTTGGCCTGGAGCATCAGCCGGTTCAGCGCGGCGTAGGCCACGTCCTCCGGTTGAACATCAACCAAGCCGGCCAGGCGCTGCACGGCATCGTGTTCGGCATATTCGAGATGGATTTTGATCACAGGCATGGGGAGCTCCTTTTGGTCATAATAGTAGCACTCCGAGGGGAAAATACTCCGCATGGATTGCGAATACTGGGCATGGGCTGCATTGCCTTTGGGCGGGCGGAACCCACACTGCGGGAATGATCGAGTGGCTTTCCAGATTCCTGCTGGCGTTCATCCCGCTGTTCGTGGCGATCGACCCGATCGGCCTGGCGGCTATCTTTCTCGGGCTGGGCCAGAACGTGGACCAGGCTGAGCGGCAGAAGATTGCCAACCAGGCGACCTGGACCGGGGGGCTCGTCGCGCTGGGGTTTCTGTTTCTCGGCCAGAGCGTGTTCAAGGCGGTCGGTATCTCCGTCAGCGACTTCCAGGTGGCGGGCGGCCTCATCCTTTTCATCCTCGCGGCGCGCGACCTGGTCCAATCGGCGGCGGAGCCGGAGAAATTGCCGCCGGATTTCGGGGTGGTGCCGCTGGGCATGCCCCTGATCGCCGGGCCGGCGTCCATCACGACCCTGCTCGTGCTCGCCCAGAACCAGTCGGTCGGGCTCGTCGTGACCCTGGTCGCACTGGCGGCGAATCTCGTGCTGGTGGTGCTGGCCCTGCACTACAGCGACTGGCTGGGCCGCAAGATCGGCGCGACCGGCCTGCGCGCCGTCTCCAAGATCATCTCGATGCTGCTCGCCGCCATCGCCGTGAGCATGATCCGGCAGGGCCTGCGGAGCTAGATTTGGACAGAATGGACAAAATTTACGGAATGAGCCCCAAGCCGTGAACCCATTTTGTGGATTCTGTTCATTCTGTCCAAGGCCTAGTCTTTGAACGTCGTCAGCAGGTCGGTGTAGATCGTGGCCGCCTCGACCAGATCCTTCAGGCGGGCGCGTTCGTCCACGGCGTGGTAGTTCTGCCCGCCGGGACCGTAGCCGAGGGTGGGCAGGCGCAGCTCGTTGGCGAAGAAATGCATGTCGTTGAAGCCGGTCGAGACGCAGAACCTGGC
>JANMTJ010000408.1:0-3325 GCA_031390295.1 Oleiharenicola sp. | reverse complement strand
ACGATGCCGGCCTGCGGTGTGTAGATCTTGTTGGTCAGCCAGGCAAAGGCGGCGAAACACCCGATCACCAGCACGGCGGTGAAGACCGGCGTGCGGTGCGGGAAGGAGAAATTGGCGGGGGCGTCACTCATGGGGCGGTGGCCTCGTGGTGGGTGAGCGACTCGACGATGCGGGGGTCGCGGATCGGGATGAGCTTGGTGGTGGCGAAACTCTTCAGGTAAGACCAGGTGCAGATGCCGCCGATGCCGACGACGGACGACAGCACCCACAGCAGGTTCAGCGAGAGGAAGGGCAGCGGATCATCGTGCGCGTCCCGGAGGGCCGGCAGCACGTTATAGCAGATGTCCACGAGGATGATGCCGGCCACCCAGATGCTGATCGCCAGGGCGGGCCCCAGGGTGGACTTGCGGCGATAGGACAGCCACGCGAGGAACGGCACGAAAAAGTGCCCGAAAAGGAGCAGCATGCCGACCCACACCCAGTCCCCGTGCTCGCGGATGTTGTACCAGAAAGTTTCCTCAGGGACGTTGGCGTTCCAGATCAGGAAGTACTGCGAGAAAGTGACGTAGGCCCAGAACACGACAAAGGCGTAGGCCAGGGCCACGAGGCAGTGCAGCTGGTTGGTGTTGAAGATGCCCTTGTAGTCACCGCGCGTGTAGAGCCACCAGGTGATCACAACACCGAAGGCCATGGCCGCGCGCATGCAATTGGCGAAGAACCAGACGCCGTACATCGTGGAGAACCAGTGATACTCGAGGCTCTTCATCCAGTAGATGGCGGCGAAGCTCAGGGCCAGGGCGTTGATCGGGATGCCGAAGGCCGCGGTCTTGCGGTTCATGAAGGTCCACTTCGCGTCGCCGTCAGAGTCCTGGGCAAACGAGGCCTTGCGCAGCCGGGCGGAGAGCCAGATCCAGCCGGCAAAGAAGGCCAGCGTCATGCCGGTGAACATCCTGGGGTTCAGGAAGCTCGCCTTCTTCTGGTAGAGAATGTCGGCGCCGACGGTGCCGTGACCGCCATGCAACGCATGGCCGAGATCCATCCAGGGCCAGACAAAGCCGGGATACCTCCATACCGAATAAAGCAGCGGCAAGAATAGGATTAACAGCCACGGGAAAGCCGCGAGGCCGTGCTCGAACTGGCGGCGGATGACGGTGGACCAGCCCGCATCAAAGATGTGGTGGATCATCACCAGCATCAGCATGCCGATGGCCACGGCGGCCCAGTAACTGATGCCGACCAGGTAGGACAGGGCCACGCCGTGCGGTTCGGCGACAAACAGGCCGAGGACCGTCACCGCGAGACCGGCCACGCCGGTGATCAGGAACTTGCCGGCCAAGGCGGAGGTCGGGGCGGGAGTGGAGGTGGGATGGGCGGAAGCGCTCATGTTACTTCAGGCCTCCGCGGAGTTCGGGGGGCACATCGTCAATCTTGGCGTGGTGCGAGCGCTGCAGGGCGCGCACATAGGCCACCACCGCCCACCGGTCGTCGGGGCTGAGCTTGTCGGCGTACGGATACATCGTGTTCTTGCCCAAGCTGATGGTGTTGAAAATCTCGCCCTCCGCCATGGTGCGCAGCCGGTCGTCGTGATAGGAAGGCGTGGCGACCATGCCGTAGGACTTGGTGATGCCGTTGCCGTCGCCGACCGCCCCGTGGCAGGGCGCGCAGTAGATCTCGTAGCGGCCCTGGCCGTGGACAATAAATTCCTTCGTAACCTCTATCCCGGCGGGAAATCCGCGGACAAACGAGCCGTCGGTGTTTTTCCCGGCGTAACGGGCATCGTCGGCCCGGAGGAAAGCAGGATCGGCCTGCAGGCTGTCGCGACCAAAGGGGACGGCCCCGACAGGGATAGGACGGTCGGCGCGGCCATCCGCGAAAAACTTGGACTGTGCCTGCGGCTTGTATTTGGCCTGGTGGTCCATGTCGGGGAAGATCTCGATCGGCGGGCGCGTGGAGATCAGGCCGCGAAAGCCCATGACCGACAGGAGCAGCACGACAAGGAAAGCGAGGGTGTAGTAGGCGTAGCGCATCTTATTCCTCGATTTCGACGATGTCCTTGCCCCCGGCCTTCGCGAGGAACTCGCGGGTCTCGCTGGCGTTGAATTTCGGGTCGTTGGCCTCGATCACAATGTAGAAGCGGTCATCCAGCGCGCGGACAAACTGCGGGGCCTTCATCACCGGATGATAGTGCATCGGCAGCTTGTTCAGGAAGAACATGCCGATGATCGTCGCGAAGGCGGTGAAGAGGATGGTCAGCTCGTAGGAGACGGGAAACGCGAACATCGGGCTGAAGTAGGGCTTGCCGCCGACCACGAGCGGATACTCGTAGGCGTTGGCCCACCAGATGAACGACATGCCGGTGCAGAAGCCGGTGATGCCGCCGGCCAGCGAGAAGCGCGGCACATGGGAGCGGCGCACGCCCATGGCGGCGTCGAGCCCGTGGATGGGGAACGGGGTGAGCGCGTCCCACCGCGAATAACCGGCGTCGCGGACCTTTTCGCACGCATGGTACAGGTCGGGCGTGGTGTCGAAGGCGGCGATGATTCCGTAATTTTTTTTCATGGCGGGTTCCTCAGGGGTGGTGCGCGCCGTGCGGGTCGGCCGCCGGGATGACCGCCTTCACCTCGGACATCGGCATGATGGGCACGAAGCGGATGAAGAGGAGGAACAGGAACGAAAAGACGCCGAAGGTGCCGAAGAAGGTGAAGATCTCGACGATCGACGGCGAATAGTAGCCCCAGCTCGACGGCAGGAAGTCGCGGGCCAGCGACGTGACGATGATCACGAAGCGCTCGAACCACATGCCGACGTTGACGAAGATGGAGAGGATCCAGACCAGCGCGGTGTTCTCGCGGACCGACTTGAACCAGAAGAACTGCGGCGTGATGACGTTGCAGCCGATCATGATCCAGTAGGCCCAGGCGTAGTGGCCGAACGCGCGGTTGATGAACGCGAAGCCTTCATACGGGTTCGCGCTATACCACGCGATGAAGAACTCCATCGAGTAGGCGTAGCCGACCATGGTGCCCGTCGCCAGGGTGATCTTGCACATGCAGTCGATGTGATACTGCGTGATGAGGTCCTCGAGCCTGTAGACGGCCCGCAGCGGGAGCATCAGCGTCATCACCATGCCGAAGCCGGAGAAAATGGCGCCGGCCACGAAGTACGGGGGGAAGATGGTCGTGTGCCAGCCCGGGATCAACGAGACGGCGAAGTCGAACGACACGATCGTGTGCACGGAGAGCACGAGCGGGGTCGAGATGCCGGCGAGGATCAGGTAGGCCATCTCGTAGTTGCTCCACTGGCGGTTGGAACCGCGCCAGCCCAT
>JANMTJ010000404.1:0-10217 GCA_031390295.1 Oleiharenicola sp. | reverse complement strand
CAGCATCACCCCCCTCTTCCCCCAACCCCACACGACGTGGCCAACATGCCCGTTCGGTCGTCGCTACAGTTCATTTCGTTTCCTGCGCTGCTTCTTGGAATCGTCGCGTTCTCGATGCAGCTCGCTGCGACGAACGCCATGCCGCCTGGTGTGCGACCGCGGTGAAAGCCATCTGCCTCCCTTTGAATTTCCGTCCTGTCCCCTAAGACCAACCCAACACCCCAAACCGCCTTGCGGACGGATCCCCAAAAACCCAACCAACACCAACACCCCATGAAAAAATTATCCATACGGTACACGGGAATGCTGCTCGCAGCACTCTCTCTCGGAGCCGGCTTGAGCTGGGCGCAAACTGCGCCCAGTCCGACTTCTGAAAGCAAAGCTGCTCAAGACACACCCACTTCCCCCGCTGCATCGGAGGATGAAGTGATAACCCTGGATCCCTTTACCGTCACCACTGAGCACGAAGGCTATAAAGCCGACGACACTCTCGCCGGTAGCCGCGTGCGCACACTCCTGAAGGACACCCCGGCGTCCCTGTCGGTTGTCACCAAGAAGTTGATGGATGACCTGGGGGTGAAAAATCAGGAGGATCTGCTGGTCTATACCAATAATACCGAGGTAGCGGGCCTTAACGGAAATTTTTCGGGTATGAGCAGCCGTGGCCAAGGCATTCCTTCCGGTTCGGCCGAAGGCACGCGTTTGACCAATCCCGGTGGAGTCAACCGCGCCCGCGGTCTCACCGCCATGGATGGCACCCGTAACTACTTCCCCAGCGATATTCCGTGGGATGGTTACAATATCAGCCGCGTGGACATTTCGCGCGGACCAAACTCGTTCCTCTTCGGCACGGGCAGTCCGTCGGGCATCTCCAACGTCTCGATCAACGAGGCGATGTTCAAGGACCAGGGCAGCGTGGAGGTTAGCTTCGGTAGCTATGGCTCCAACCGCCAGTCGCTGGACGTCAACAAGGTTCTCCTGCCTAACGAACTGGCCATCCGGGTGGATTTAGTGAACGACCGCCGGGCGTATCAGCAAGACCCTGCCTACAATCATAGCAAGCGGGCGTATGCCGCGCTGCGCTTTGATCCGTCGTTCCTGCGCACGGACTCGGCCTACACGAAGATCCAGGCCAGCTACGAGCACGGCACGGTGACCTCCAACAACCCGCGCATGCTCCCTCCGTTCGACTACATCACCGGCTACCTCAATGACCCGACCGCGAGCAAGACCGGCTACAATCCGTGGACGTATGCCATGGACACTAACATCAGCGTCGATCCCACCAAGAGTCTTTGGGCCTCGAGCGGTTCCCTCTCCAATCAATACCAGTGGGGCAATAGTGCGCCCCAGTTCTACTACGATGCCGTCACCGGTGCCCTTCAGGACGCGGGGCAGGCGGCCTTCACGACACCCACCGGCAACGGTTACAATACGTTGAGCAACACTTGGAACGTCCACTCCCAAGGCTACCGTGGCTATGCCCGGACGAGCAATTATCTCTACCGCCAGGCGCACAACAATCAGGATGGTGGTGAGTTTGCCGGTGCCTACCGGGGCACGGTCAGATACTTCGACCAGACCCTCAGCGACCCGAGCGTCTTCGACTTCTACAACAAACTCATCGACGGCGAGAACAAGCGGGAATGGCAGCGTTGGAATGCTTACAACGTAAGCATCGTGCAGAGCCTGTTCAGCGACCGCCTGGTCATTCAAGCGGTGGCGGACCATCAGGAGTATCTCAACGGCGACCGAGGGATCCTGAGTTCCCCGCTGCTCGTGCTTGATCTCAACAGCCACAACCTGAAGACCCCGACCTGGCTTCCCGGCTCCACGACCAATCCCAACCTGGGACGGCCGGTCGTGTTCGGGAATCAGGGCTGGCACAACATCAATGAATACGAGCGCGACAACTATCAGGCGACGGCGGCCTATACCCTGGACCTCGAGCGGGACTTCTCCATGAAGGGTTTTTGGGGCAAGCTGCTGGGTCGCCATGATTTCACCGGCCTGGGCGGGCGCTACTCGCGATTCGAGGAGCGTCGGAGCTACAAGCTAAACGGTATTGATCCGAGTTTCAGAATCCACTCGGGCGACAAACTCAACCCGCTGCCGATTGACAACGACTTCAATTGGCTCGCCTACACCGGCCCCTCCCTGCTGGGGACCACCGGCGCGGGCGCCAATTTGAGCAACCTGATGCACACCATCACGCCCCCGAGCGTCTATCCCTATACGGTCTTCTCGAAGGAATGGACCGCTACTTCGGTCGATCCGTCGGCCCCGTGGGTCTACACGGGCCGCGAGGGCACCACCCAGACCCAGGTCCAGAGGGACAATCCCGCCAACTACCGGGGCTACACCCGGGTGTCGGTTCCCGCGATCAATGGTGCGTCGCGCCCCGATGTGCTCGCGACGGGTGGCAGCCAGCGGGAGCAGCGGATCACCTCTACGGCTTTCCTCTATCAGGGGCATCTCTGGGATGATACGATCATCCCGACGTTTGGCTACCGTCGCGATACGACGTTCCAGCGGGGCAATACTGCGAGCGAGCATCAGGATCCGCTGACCAAGGTCTATAATCTTGATTACGATATCACCGATGAAGGCATCAGTGCCACCACCACGTCGAAGAGCTACGGCGTGGCCGTTCACCTGCCGAAGTCGATCAAGAAGAAGCTGCCCGAGGGCACCGATCTGACCTTCTACTACTTCCACGGTTCGAACGAGACTCCAAAGGTGCGCTACGCGATCGATGGCACGCAGCTGCCCAATGAATCCGGCAAGACCGACGACTACTCGGTTCAGGTCGACGCGCTCAATGGTCGCCTCACCGCTCGGCTCACCTACTTCAAGACGCAGAACAAGAGCGCCCAAGCCTCGGTCGGGCAGCCGCTCGGGTCTTTCATGATCCGGGCGCTTCCCGAGTGGACGCTCATCCAACACGCGTTTAGCATGACTCATCAGACCCTGCCCAAAAATTCCAACGGGAATTTCATCCTCCCGTCCACTAATTGGGAATCGTGGATGGCCGAGCCCTGGGCCAACTGGCCGTATGGCTGGATGAGCCAGCATCCGGCGGAAGCGGCACTGGCCAATGCTGACATGATGACCAAGTTCACCGAGCTGTATCCGCAGTCCTATTGGGATTCCTACGGCTACAATATCGATATCGCAGCCGTTAAGCGCGGTGACTGGATGCATATCGTCAAGGGCACGGATTTCCCGTGGTTCAGTCCCTTCGTCGGCGGCGGCGATACGATCCACGGGCAGTATCCGATCATCGACCAGGATCTCGAATCCAAGGGCTTTGAGCTGGAAGCAACCTTCCGTCCGCTCAAGAACTGGGACATCACGGTCAACGCTTCCAAAGTCGACGCCACTCAGACCGGCCTCGGCGAAGGCGCCACCCGCCAGCTCGAGGGCATGGCCGACCTGTTCCTCGGCAGCGGCGTTCAGTATGCGGGCATCTGGGGTGGTTACGAAGGGGCGAAGAACAGCTTCCTGGGTGACCTCTGGGCTCCCTACCTCACCCAAATCGCCCTTATTGGCTCCGAACAGCCCGAGTTGCGGAAATTCAGGTTCAATGTCATCTCGAATTACAAGTTCGTGAGCGGGTGGGCCAAGGGCCTCAACGTCGGCGGTGCCTACCGCTGGGAAGACAAAGCCGTCCTGGGCTACGGTATCCACGAGACGGAAATCTACGGCGAAACAGCCTATATTGCCGACGTCAACAAGCCAATCTACGGCCCGACGGAGTCCCACTTCGATGTGTGGGTCGGGTATGAGCGCAAGCTCTCCGAGAAGATCGACTGGAGAATCCAGCTCAACGTGCGCAACGTAGGTGAGGAGACCCGTTTGGTGACCGTCGCGGTTCAACCCGACGGCTCGGTCGCCCAATCGCGCATCGCCAACGGTACCACCTACGACCTCAGCATGAAGTTCTCGTTCTAAGTCAGATTCAATGCATTTGGATTCTACCTTTCGGTTAGGGGGAATCCATTTAGGGGTTGGGGGCGCCAGCGGATAACTGGCGCCCCCGATTTCGTTCGATTTGACGGCAGGACATCGGAGGCGGTGCGCCAAGCTGTCGGGTTCGCGAGCTCTTCAAACTATAAACGCCGAGCGACTGCGCCATTTCTGCGCCAATGAATTTATTCAGTCTCCCTCTCACGAAAGCGCGAGGAATGGTCCTGGCCTTTGCCCTTTTGTTGGCACTGCCGTTCGCATTCGCACAACTGCCCACGCCGACCTATGGCTGGAATCTCGGCAACACCCTCGAGCCGCCGAGCGGCGAGGGCACGTGGGGCCCTGCGGCTACGCAGACGCTAATCAACGCCGTTGCCGATGCGGGCTTCAACACGATCCGCCTCCCGGTCGCGTGGGACAGCCACGCGAATCAATCCACCCACCAGATCGACCCCGCGTGGCTGGCCCGGGTCAAACAGGTGGTCGATTGGTGCTACGCGAAAAATCTCACTGTGATCGTCAACTGTCACTGGGACGGCGGCTGGCTGGAGAACAACATCACCGACGCGGTGAATCCAACCATCAACGCGAAGATGCAGTCCTACTGGACGCAGATCGCGACGGCCTTCGCCGGTTACGATGATCGGCTGCTCTTCGCGGGCGCGAACGAGCCCAACTGCGACACGGCGGCCGAGTGGGCGACTTTGCGGAGCTACTACAACACCTTCATCAGCGCGGTGCGGGCCACCGGCGGCAACAACGCCAACCGCTGGCTGGTGATCCAGGGCCCCAGCACCAACATCGATTTGACCTACGACTTGGTGACCGCGCTGCCGACGGATTCTGCCTCCGGGAGACTCATGGTCGAAGTCCATCACTACCCCTGGCGATGGACCCTTATGGCGGAGGACGCCTGGTGGGGGAAGATGTTCTACTTCTGGGGCCAAGGCTATCACTCGCCCACGATGCTCGATCGTAACTCCACCGCGGAAGAGGAGGCCTTCACCGATGAGCAATTCCAGAAAATGGCGACCAAGTTCGTCAGCAAGGGAGTGCCGGTGATCCTCGGTGAATGGGGGGCGATGAAGCGCACGGGCTATCCAGACCTCACGGGCACGGAGTTGAACCGGCACCTCGCGTCCAGAACCTATTATAGTAAGTATGTTACGGACAAGGCGAACGCCCTCGGCTTGAAACCAATCTGGTGGGATGCAGGTGGCACGGGAAGCAACACCATGTGGCTGTTCGATCGATCCACCGCGGCCATAATCGACCCGGACAACGTCAACGCCTTGACCGGCGGCCCCGCGCTGCCGCCGCCCGGTGCCGTGTCCCAACTCAACGCCCCCAGCGGTCTCGCTGCGACCGCCGCGTCATCCAGCCAGGTCAATCTCACCTGGTCCGATAACGCCACCACCGAGGATAGCTTCGAGCTGGATCGGGCGACCAATTCCGCGTTCACCAGCGGTCTGGTCACGGCCACCCTGTCGGCCAACACCACCAGCCGCACGGTCACCGGGTTGGCCGCCGCGACCACCTATTATTTCCGCGTGCGCGCGGTCAATACGGCTGGGTCCAGTGCCTATTCCAGCACCGCCAGCGTCATGACTTCGGCCTCATCGCCGCCCCCGCCGACCGGCGGCACGCCCTCGTCTCCCGGCGGCAACACCGGTGGTGGCGGTGGTGGTGGCGCTCCGAGCGCATGGTTCCTGGGCGCGATTGCTTTCGCCGCGCTGCTGCGACGCCGGAAAGCACGACGCATGAACCTTTGATGTCTCGCTTCCTCGCCCTCGACCCCCGTCATTCCCCGGCGCCGTTCATGATTTTCCGTTCCGCCTCTTAAACACTGTTCCCTTGTCACCGCCTCGTTTTTTCGGACGGACCCCCTGAGACAACGTTCCTGACGGATTCCACCGATCCATTCCGTCGGGACAATTCGATCACTCGTGGAGCCGGCCGAAATCGCCGGCGCCACTTTCTGTGACGAGCGGCGCCGACGTCGTTAAACACGGCACCATCATCTGTTCCCCTGATTTTCATCTCCTATGCGCTCGCTCCTTAGCATCCTTTTGTTTGCATGCTCACTGTCCCTCAAGGCCAAGCCGTCCGAATGGACTAATGTCCTCGGTAATTCGTTCAAAGGTGAGCCGCTGCAGGCCTTGGGGCCGATGGCCCTCTTCCGCACCTCTTCGGGCCGCGTCAGGTGGGAGCTCTTCCGGAATCTTTCAGTCGAGACGATCCAGCGATTTTACCGCGAAGCAAAGCTCGCTGATCCCGCCCCACGCTGGGCTGACACCAAAGCTTACGCCACCGCTGAACTTGTCGGCCGCGCTTCGCATCTCGGCGCGGACGGTAAATTAGCCAAGGCCGATTTCACCAAAGTCCCCGAGCCGCAGCTTCTCCTCGTGTTATATGGCCCACGCGGCTGGGGCGACAGTGTGACAGTCGCCCTCGCGCCGCAGGGCATTTACGCTCATCTTCAAGCCCTCCGCCCGGGGCAGGTGGAATTCGTGTTTCTCGGCGACAAGGGGGTCATCTCGTGGACCCGCATGCCCTGGTATACTGCCGGCCTCGATGAACTGGCGGAAATGCGCACCTTCGCGCGACATGCACCCAGGGAGGATTCGCTGATCGTTCTCATGACGCGAAACGGGCAGGTGCTCATGGCGGAGCGCGGCGAAAACTACGGCACGATCACAAAATTCCTCGATACCGTTTGTGATTTTCTCGGGAAGATCGATCCGGCAAATACGGAGTACTGGCTGGACCGTCTGCACTATCTCAACTCCGTCCGCCCGATCGAGCATGCTCAGGACAGGTCCCCGCCCGTCCTGCTCGGTCTTCCCTTCAAGTCGGCAGCGATTCGTTCGCTCGGCATTTCAAAGATCGCAGCCACGCTTCAAGTCGATGCCTCGGGAAAAACGACCGAGGTGGAGTGGCCCCTTGATTCCGGCGTTCCCGAGTCCAGGCAAGGCCGCCTCAAGGAGGCGCTGATGCACACTTACTTTGCGCCGGCGATTGATCATGGCGTCGCGATACCTGCCGCCTTTGAGTTTGCCTGGGATGTCCCCGAAGAGACCTCCCGGTCGGTCGCAGAGCGGGCTTGGTATTCCACCAAATCGCAGTCTGAAATTCCGATCACCTCGTGGCTCGTGTTGAAGCCGATACCAATCCCGCAAGAGGAGTTCTCCTTATCCGGCACCGATCACACCAACGCCGACGGAACGGTGGTGTTGCAGTCCATGCAAGTCAGCTCGGGCATCACCAGAAAGACCCAGGTAAATGCGTTCAACTCGAACTGGTTCGACGCCGCCGGAGCCGGCAGCGTTCAACCGGCCGCTGGAAATCGACAGGAAGTCGACGGAACCGTCTGCCGCTGGCAGAAGGTCGTGCCGGACGGAGGATACGTGAATCTCGCCGACGGTCTCGACAATTGCGACTATTGCGTTGGCTACGCCTGGACCGAAGTCGACGTGCCAAACGAAACGGACGCCCTGTTCGGTATCGGCAGCGACGACGGAATCAAAATCTGGGTGAACGGAACACTGGTGGAGGACCAATGGGTCCGGCGCCCCTGTAAACTCGACGAGGACCTTGTTCCGCTCCGCCTGAAAAAGGGGAAAAACAGCATTCTGATCAAAATCCAAAATATGAAGGACCAATGGGGCTATGCCTGCCGGCTCCGCCCTCAAGCGCGCTGAACCGCCGCGCCACGTTCTCATGAGAATCGACACCCCAAGAGTTCCTGAGCAACGAAACTCACTCGTGAGCTTGCTCGGCCGGTTCCTCGTGACGGCGTGTGCCGTGCTCTGCCTGCAGGCGCTTGCCGGCGACTCGCTCCGTGAACACCTTTCGCTCGATGCCGGCTGGAAATTCCATCTCGGCGACGACTGGCCCAAAGCGCTGCAGTTGGACAAGGCGGACCCGAACGCCGGTCCTGCACGCCCCCAGACAAGTACAAGTCCCTCTCCCAAACTTCCATGAACAAAGCCCTATTCCTCCGAAAACTGGCCCTCGCTTGCGCCGGCCTGCTCAGCCTCGCACCCTCCGTTCACGCCGCCAAAGGCCCCTCCGTCGCCGGCCCGCAAGCCGCCGCTTCTGCGGCAAGCTCCTCGGTCGTCCCGCTCGCGCCCAGAGCCTGGACCACCACCGGACCGCTCGTCCATCCGACGGCCGACGAGCGCCACCCGATCGTTGCCGTGAAGGACCCCTCCGTCGTTTTCCACGACGGTCGCTGGCACATCTTCGCCACCACCGCCTCGAGGAATGGCTGGCGTATGACCTACCTCAATTTCACCAGCTGGGACCAGGCCGCGGAGGCCAAGATGGTGCACCTCGACGACAATCCCAATCTCCGCGGCTACAACTGCGCCCCGCAGGTCTTCTACTTCCGGCCGCATAACAAATGGTATCTGATCTTCCAGTCGCAGCAGCCGCGCTTCTCGACCACCGACAACATCGCGGACCCGATGTCGTGGAGCGCCCCGCAGGACTTCTTCGAGGGCACGCCCAAGAGCGTCGTCGAAGGCTGGCTCGACTACTGGATCATCTGCGACGACACCCACGCATATTTGTTTTTCCCCGACGACCACGGTCGCTTCTACCGCAGTCGCACGCGCATCGAGGACTTCCCGCACGGCTTCGACGAGCCCGTGGTCGTGATGCATGAGGCCAAGAACGACCTCTTCGAAGGCTCCTGTGTTTATCGCATCAAGGGCACCAACCAGTTCCTCTGCCTCGTGGAATGCATCGGCAAGCACGGACCCCGCTACTACCGCGCCTTCGTGACCGACCGCCTCGATGGCGAGTGGAAACCGCTGCCGGGGGCCGACTCCGAGGCGACGCCCTTCGCGGGCAACAGCAACGTAAGAACCACCGAAGGCAGCCCGCTCTGGACCGACGGCATCAGCCACGGCGAACTCCTCCGCGAGGGCAGCGACGAGACCATGACGGTCGATCCGAAAAACCTGCAGCTCCTCTACCAAGGCCTCCCTCGCGGCGTCACCGAGCCCGACTACCTTCTCCTCCCTTATCGGCTCGCCCTCCTGAAGCCCGCGCCCACCGAATGAAATTCCCCCTCCTCTGCCGCGCCCTCCTCGTACCCCTCGCCGCGTCGGGGACCGAGGAGATTGCGGCTGCTCTTTCCATCGAGGTGGGTTACGGTGAAACTCCACGTCGGCAAGATTCCCTAGAAGCTGCACGCCCGCGACCGCACCGCCGCCGCCACCATGGCCATCCAGGCCGGCTTCGTCTGGGTGGAGTAGGCGATCGCGCCGCCCGCCTTGAAACGAGTCACCCGTCTGCCCCATGAACCGCCCGATCCTTTTCCTTTTGGTTGCCCTCGTCCTCGCCTCCGTCGCCTCTCCGCCCCTTCCGGCGGCACCGGCGGATCCTGCCCGTAATCCCCTGATCTGGGCCGACGTCCCGGACATCGCCATCATCCGTGTAGGAAAAACCTACTACATGAGCAGCACGACGATGCACATGAGCCCGGGCCTGCCGATCATGAAGTCGACGGACCTGGTCAACTGGAGCATGGCCTCCTACGCCTACGAAACCCTGGCCGACGACGAAGCCTTCCGCCTCGAAAACGGCAAAAGCGCCTACGGTCGCGGCTCCTGGGCCAGCAGCCTGCGTTTCCACAACGGCGTGTTCCATGCCTCGACTTTCTCCGCCAACACGGGCCGCACCCACATCTACAGCACGCGCGATCCGGATCGCGGCCCGTGGAAAGAGACGAGTTTCGAGCCCTCGCTGGGTGACCACAGCCTGTTTTTCGACGACGACGGTCGCGTTTACGTGGTTTACGGGGGTGGTCGCATCATGCTCACCGAGCTGCAACCCGATCTCTCCGGAATCAAGCCCGGTGGCGTGAACCAGGTCATCGTCGAAAGCGTCAACGCCCTCTTCGGCGCCGACCAGGGCGGGCTCAAAGGCGAGGGCTCGCAGCTTTTCAAGATCAACGGCCGCTACTACCTCTTCAACATCGCCTCGCCCGGGAGCCGCTGGGCGCGCACCGTCATCGTCCACCGCGCCGATGCACTCACCGGTCCCTACGAGGGTCGCATCGCGCTCGATGATCAGGGTATCGCCCAAGGCGGCCTCATCGACACCCCGGAAGGCAAATGGTATGCCTATCTTTTCAAGGACAACGCCGCCGTCGGTCGCATCCCGTACCTCGTACCCGTGACTTGGAAGGACGGCTGGCCCGTTCTCGGCGAAAACGGCAAGGCGCCCATGACGCTCGA
>JANMTJ010000399.1:0-3636 GCA_031390295.1 Oleiharenicola sp. | reverse complement strand
GACCTCTCCACCCTGACCCCGGCCCAGCTCGACGACGCCCTCGCCTGGCGCCAGGGGCAGATCGTCTTCGACGGCACGCCGTTGCGCGAGGCCCTCGCCCGCTTCGCCCGCTACCACGGTCGCAATCTCACCGCCACCGATGCGGCCGCCCTGCAGCGGGTGGGTGGCCGGCGCAGCCTCGACGATCTCGATGGATTCCTGAGCGCACTTGAGGAGGTGTTGCCCGTGCGCGTCACCCGCGGGCTCGATGGTGCCATCCAGGTGGATGCCACCAACGGGTCCTAACGCCAATCCCGCCGCCTGTGCGTCTCTCGAGTGCATTGATCCGCCGGCTGTTGCTCTGCCTCGGCGGCATGCTGGCCCTGCGCGCACTCGCCGCCCCCGTTGATTTCAACCTGCCCGCCCAGCCCGCGCCCGGCGCGTTGTTGGCCTTTTCCCAACAGGCCAAGGTGGAAGTGCTTTTCTCGCACGACGACTTGAAAGCCGTGTCGACTGACACCGTCGCCGGCACCTACGAGCCGGCCGATGCGCTCGGCCGGTTGCTGAAAAACACCGGTTTCGCAGCCCGCCGCAACCTGCGGGGCAAATTCGTCGTCACGCGCACGTCCCGGCCCACGGGTTCGATCGAGGGCCGCATCCTGAATCCCGAAGGCCACCCCGCCGCTGGCATCATCGTTGCCCTCGCGTCGACCCGGCTCAAGGCGGTGACGGACAAAACAGGCGGTTTTGTCCTGCCCGCCGTGCCCGTGGGCACCTATCGACTGGTCGCCGGCACCACCGGCTACCCTCTGCTCGAGCAATCCGGGGTGGTCGTCGAAGCGGGCCACCCGCGGGTCCTCGGCCCGCTCACGTTGCAGACCGCAAACGAGGTCACGGAACTCGAGCCCTACCTCGTCACGGACCGGAATGACCGCCTGCTCATCGGCGAAGGGATCGGGGCCGCCCCCCGCCGGGCCGCCGGCAACCTCGACCTGCCGCGGACCGCGGACAACGCCCTGCCGTTCACCATTTTCACCCGCGAGCAGATTACCCGCAGCGGCGTGGTGCAGCTCAACGAATTTTTCCAGCGCGAGCTGCTGGAGGCCACGACGGCCCGGCCGCCCGAGCAGAGCACCAGCGACGCAAGTTACAGAGCCGGCAGTTCCAACCTCCGGATGCGGGGTTATGATTCCGACGAGACGGTGGTCCTGGTCAATGGCCGCCGGCTGCCCGAAACCATCACAGAAGCAACCGGCCAGCTCGGCCCGCCGGATGTGAATCTCATCCCTCTCGCCCTCGTCCAGCAGATCGAGGTGCTGCCCACCTCCGCCTCGGCGCTGTACAGCGGCAACGCCGTGGGCGGCGTCATCAACATCGTGCTGCGGCCCGACGCCGACGGCACCGAGGTGCGCACCACCTACACCAACGCCCTGGGCGGATTCGACGCCCCGCAGTCCTCCGTTTCCTTCCAGCACGGCCGCACTTTCCTCGACGGCAGGTTGCGATTCCGGCTCAACGCCACCTTCACCCGGACCACGCCCGTGGTAGAGTCCGAGCTGGGCTACCAGCAGGCCCGGCTGGCCGCCACGCCCGGCGGTTTGCTGCCCCGGGCCACGCCGAATATCGAGAGCGCCAGTCTCGATCCGCTGTTCGGCCCGGACACGTCCTTCTTTACCTCCGTCGCACCGGGCGCCGACGGCGCGGGCGGGCTCGCCGCCTTCAACGCACGGCAGGGCGTGCGCAGCAACACCCTCTTCGATGCCCCGGGCGGGCTTGCCGCCAACCTCAACAGCCGGGACTTTCCCTATGGCCGCCAGCAGCGGCGCCGGTCCTACTTTGGTTCGGCGGTCTACGAGCTGTTCCCGTGGCTCGAGCTTGGCCTCGACGCCAGTTATTCGCGCAATGTCGTGCACCGCGGCTACGATATCTTCCCCGGCGACCTGACGCTGGCCGCCGGCTCCCCGCTCAATCCCTTCACCAAAGACATTGTCGTCGCCCTCTACGAGACCACGCCCCGGCTCGGCCAGGACTACAACGAGGCCCGGCTTGACTCTTACTCCTTGGTGGCGGGTGCCCTGCTGAAACTGCCCGCCGACTGGCGCGTGGCCTTCGACGCCCAGTATGCCCGCAACCTCGCGCGCTACCGCGGACTGGTCCGCGCTGACCCCGACCGCTGGCAGCAGCTGGTGGACGCCGGCCTCTACCAACCCCTGCGCGACACGCAAGTGCACGGCCCTCCGGACGCCTTCTACGACCGTGTGCTCGTCTACCATGGCGGTCCGGGTCGCTTCGTCACCTTTGGCGATTACGACACGATCGAGGGCACCGTGCGCGTCAGCAACGAGGCCCTCATGCTCCCCACCGGCCAGGGCACGATCAATGTAGGCACCGATTACCGCCGCAGCCACCTCGCTCCCTACACGCAGGAACCACGCTTCGCCGACGGCACGCCCGCCGACGAGATCATCCAGTGGACCGGGCGCACGCTCGAGCGCATCAGCGTCTTCGGTGAGCTCCAGGCCCCGCTGGTGTCCGCCCACCGCCTGCCCAAGGGCATCCGCAACATCGAGACCGACCTGGCGGTGCGCTACATCGTCTCCGCCCAGTCCAACGAGACCAGCCTCGCGCCGACCTTCGGCCTGAAGCTCGACCTGGCGTCAGGCTTCTCCTTCCGCGGCTCCTACACCACCTCCAACCGCTTTCCCACCCCGATCATGAGCCGTCCGCTGGGCACGGGCAGCGGCAGCGGATCCGGCTCGGACCCCGCCCTGGTTTTCGATCCCCTTCGCAACGAGCGCTACGAGATCGAGTCCCGGATCGCCATCAATCCCAACCTCCGGCCCGAGGCCGCGGCGACGCAAACCGCCGGGATCGTCTGGCGGACCGGCAAGACCCACCGGTTCCGGGCTTCGCTCGACTTCGCCGACACCCGCAAGACCAACGAGTTCATGGCCCTGGATGCGGGCGGCGTGCTGAGCCTCGAGTCGCTCTTCCCCGACCGCGTGGAGCGCGTGACGGTGCCTCCCGCCGGGTTGCCGGCCACCCCGCTCCGCGTCACGTCCGTGCTCACCGGCGCCGTCAACGCGGCCAAGCGGCATTCGCAAAACTGGAATGTCGCGGCGGAATACGAATGGCGTGGCTTGTTCGGCGGCACGCTGGAGTTGCGCGGCCGCTGGGTCTGGTTCCAACGCTACGACCGGCAGGTCTTCGCCAACTCCCCCGTCGTGGACCAGCTGGGCGCCCCCGACGGCACCACGCCGTTCCTGCTCCGGCATCGCCTCAGTTTCAACGCCGGCTGGTCCGGCCCTGCCTGGGGCTTTGGCGTGGACGGGCAGTTCCTCGGCGAGCGGGTGCTGCCGGCGGTCGAATGGGCCGGCCAGGGCAGCGACCACATCAAGTCCTACTGGCAGTTCGACGCCTACGCGCAGGCCGACCTCACGCGCTGGCTCACCGGGAAGCACGACAAGCTCAAGCTCACCGCCCAGCTCCGCGTGAACAACCTCTCCGGTTTTGATTTCCCGAAGTACGTCAACGATCCCTCCGGCTCCGGCTTCCAGCCCTACGGCGACTGGCGCGGCCGGACGTACTCGTTTTCCCTGACCGCGAGCTTCTGAAGCCCTTGCTTGCGAATAGCTGGCTTGCGCCGACCCTCGCCCC
>JANMTJ010000243.1:0-1965 GCA_031390295.1 Oleiharenicola sp. | reverse complement strand
TCGAGCTCCACGGAGCGAACCTTCTTGAAGTAGGTCTTGTCCCCGGACCGGCGACCTGACTCTGCGTTGACGAAATCGGTCGTCAGCACCGCGATCCGGTAATCGAGCTGGCGCTCGTCGAAGAGCTGCCGGAAGCGCCGGAGATTGCCGGCAATGCGGCTCTGGTGCGGGGCCATCGAGGGCGAATTGTTGATGACGAACACGAGATCGACTTCGCGGCTCCTGGGGCGGTCCGCGGTGATCCGTTTCGGATCGCGGATCGGCTCGACGCTGACCACCACGACATTCTCCACCCCGAGCCGGGCGTTGTTCTCGTCGGACGTGTAGTAGTTGAAACGATCCTCGCCGATGAAACCGGGATTGGGGGCATAGGTGAGCTGACCGGTGGCGCGATCGAGCCGGGCCGTCCCGTGTTGGGGCTTGGCCTCGTCGTCCAGGGCATAGACCACCTTCGGGTTGGCGATGCTGGCGCGGTCCGCCGCCTTCATGAAATCCTCATGGCTGGGGATCTTGTGCGTGACCGCGGTGTTGGGCCGGGTGGTCAGCGCGACCGCCTGCTCCGCCATGACGCGTTCCCGGGCCTCGTTGACCACGAACTTTTCCAAGACGACCGGCGCCGCGGATTTCACCTCGACCAGCACCTTGTTCTGGAAAACCAGACCGGAGGTCTCGTTGCGCACGGAATAGGTGAACGAGTCCTCGCCCACGTAATCATCCCGCGGCTGGTAGGCGAAATAGCCGGACCGCCCGCTCTTGTTCTGGTAAAAATCCTCCGCCTCCCCGCCGGCCAGTCCCACCCGCCCGAACCGCGGCTCGACCGTGATCGTGTAGACCAGGTCGCCGCTGGTCTCGGCGCTGATGATTTCCCGGGCGACGACGAGCTGGCCGTGCACGCCCACGCCCTCGGCCACCAGATTCATGGGGGTCGTCGAAACGATCACCTCCGCGTTGCCGGACACTGGCGGGTTGTCGGCGAAGGCCGGACCACCCGTCAGCATGAATACCAGGCACAACATGCGCAGCCAGGCGGAGAAATTGGTTTTGAGGGTCATAGGGAAAGGACGATGCCGACCTTGGTGTCTGTCAACCGTGACCAGGTTCCGTTCCATCAAGGCGGGCCGGCCCACGGACCGCGCCCAGCCAACCTATCCGTGTCCATCAGTGCTATCGGTGGCTAAACTCTGTCGTCTGTCCTCCGTCTTCTGACTACCCGATGCTCTCTTTCCGGCCGGAGGCGGCGGAGCGGTAGATGGCCTCGACGACAATCGTGTCTCTCAAGCCTTCCTCGCCGGGGGCGAGCAGGGGTGTGCCATTCATGATCGCGGCGGCATCATCGTCCATCTGCTTCGCCTGCTGGTTCGGCACCGTGGCGTCGAGTGCAAGGCCGTCGCTGGTGGTGCCCTTGACGCCGCTGTAGGACTGGAACGGCGCCAGCTCGTACCAGCCGCGCTCATTGGTCACGCGCAGCTTGCCCATGCGCTTGCCGAAGCTCGCCTCACCCACCCCGGTGACCCCGCCCGGGAAATCCAGCTCAAAGGCCATCGTCTCCTCCACCTCGGTGTAGATCTCCGGCCGCGTGGTCGACGCCCTGGCCGTGACCGCGATGGGCTCGAGGCCGGTGCCGTAGCGGAGCGCGTTGAGCGGATACACGCCCATGTCGCCCATCACGCCGCCTCCCATCGCTTTCTTCTGCTTCCAGTGGTCCTTCCGCGGGTCGACATAGCCGGCCTCGGCCGTGGCGCTGATCACCCTGCCGTACTTCTGTTCGCGACGAAATTGCATGATCCGCTGCGTGTTCGGCTCATGGTGCAGCCGGTAGCCGATCGCGAGGGTCACGTGGTTGTCGCGGCAGGCCTTGATCATGGCCACGCAGTCGCGCACCGACGGCGCCATCGGCTTCTCGCACCACACGTGCTTCCCGGCCTTCGCCGCGCGGATCACGTATTCGGCGTGCATCGACGGCGG
>JANMTJ010000186.1:0-3959 GCA_031390295.1 Oleiharenicola sp. | reverse complement strand
CTGCTGGCCCTGCGCGAGCAGAAGGTGACGACCAACCTGGAGCCTGTCACCGACGAACAAGGCACCTTCATGAGCGGCTTCGCCCCGTTCTACGATTCGGCGCATCAATTCGTCGGCGTGGCCGGCGTGGACCTGGAAATGACGGACCTGCTGGGGCGGCTCGCCGCGATCCGCTACGCCACCCTGGCCTCCCTCTGCGGGGTCGGCCTCCTCTCGTTTGCCGCCGGCTTCATCATGTGGCGCCTCCGCCGGACTGCCGCCCTGGCCGCCGGGCACGACGAGCAGGCCGTCGGGGAACTGCGCCGGGCGAAGGAACAGGCCGAGTCCGCCAACCAGGCCAAGAGCTCCTTCCTCGCGATGATGAGCCACGAGATCCGCACGCCCATGAACGGTGTCATCGGCATGGCCCACCTGCTGCGCGACACGTCACTCACACCCTCCCAGCGCGATTACCTGCAGACCATCGAGTCGAGCGGCGAATCCCTCCTCACCATCATCAATGACATCCTCGATTACTCCAAGATCGAGGCCGGGCGCATCGACCTGGAAAACCTCCCGTTCGACCTGCGCCAATGCCTCGGGGAGGCGCTTGACCTGTTCAGCGCCCGGACGACGGCGGGTGGGATCACCCTCGTCTCCTCCCTGGACCCCGCCGTGCCCGGCTGGATCGTGAGTGATGCCACCCGGCTGCGCCAGATCCTCGTCAATCTCATCGGTAATGCCGTCAAGTTCACCTCCCGCGGCGAAGTGGCCGTCACGGTCGCGGTCGAGACCCACGCCCCCGCGCTGCAACTGCACTTCGCCGTGCGCGACACCGGCATCGGCATCCCCGCCGACCGGCTCGACCGGCTCTTCAAGTCATTCTCGCAGGTGGACAACTCCACCAACCGGAAATTCGGCGGCACCGGCCTGGGCCTCGCCATCAGCCAGCGGCTGGCCACGCTTTTGGGCGGCCGCATGTGGGTCGAGAGCACCGAGGGCGTCGGCTCGACCTTTCATTTCACCATCACGACCACCCCGCACCAGCCCGCCGCCCCGGCCGCGACCGACACCCCCCGACCGGCCACCACCGACTCCAACCCGGCCGGCAAGCTCGCCGTGCGCTGCCCGCTGCGGATCCTGCTGGCCGATGACAATCCCGTGAACCTGAAGGTCGCGCAGATGATGCTCCAGCGGCTCGGCTACCGCGCCGACCCCGCCGGCAACGGCCGGGAGGTGCTCGATGCGCAGGCCCTCGCCCCGTACGAGGTCATCCTGATGGACGTGGAGATGCCCGAGCTCGACGGCCTCGCGGCCACGCGCCTGCTGCGGGCCGCGGGCGGCCCGGCGCACCGCCCCTGGATCGTCGCCCTCACGGCCAATGCCATGGCGGACGACCGCGCCAAGGCGTTCGCCGCGGGCATGAACGATTTTCTCACGAAGCCCTACCGGCCCGACCAGCTCGCGGCTGTCCTGGAGCGCGCCCACCGCGGGCTTGCGGCCGGCCCGCGCTAGGCGACTGCCGTCCGCCGGCGCACCAGGAGAAAGGCCACCAGATAGAGCACGAGCGCCATCAAGGCGGTGGATCTCAAGCCGCCGAACATGGAGAAATACTCGAGGCAGCCGCCCAGGACCGCACCGAGCAGGTTGGCGCCCAGGGCCGCGACCGGCTGCGCGGAGCGCGCCAGCAGCATCGGCACGATCATCCCCGCGAGGCCGACCGGCAGCCCGGTGAGCAGCCCGCCGACCACGCCGCGTACCGCCAGTGGCATCATGCTCAGTTGCTCCACCGGCAGCCACCACAACAGGAGCACCGAGCCGAAGAGGGCCATGAACCACGGAATGGGATTGGTCCACGCCCATCGTTGCACGGCCAGGTTGGCCAGCAGGACCATGGTCAGGATACCGCCGAAGACGGCGGAGTTCACGATCCAGGTTGAACCAAACAGGAGGGAGAGGCTCGTGACCCCGCGGGTCTCGATCAGGAGAAAGGCCGCGCCCATCAGGAACAGGGGCCAGTCGAAGGCCCCGCCCCGGCCCATGCCGTAGACCCGCGGCACCGTCGCCAGCGCGAGGCATAGCAGGAAGGCCAGCACGGCGAAGTAGCCCCACGGCACCACGCCGGGGCGGATGTAGAGAAACGGCCAGTCGTCGGTGGGCGTCAGGGTCTGTTCCCCCGTCTTGAACGGCCGCACCCGTGTGCGCCGCTCCAGCTGGACGGCATCCAGTACCGCCCCGTCCGCCGGCACGAGGAAGGTCGTGCTTTCCCCGTGCAGCGGGCTGTGGATCGCGATCGGCTCGCGCCCGGTGGCCTTGGCGATCGTCCAGTAGATCCGTTCAAAAAACCAGCGTCCCGCCAGGCACGAGATGGCCAGCGACAGGTGTCCGCCGGGAGCGACCTTCCGCCAGGCGGCTCGGATGCCTTCCTCGGTGTACACATAGTTGTCGAGCCGCAGGGTAGACATGGCCGACGCCATCGCATGCGAGTCCAGCAGCCCGAAGCATACCACGTCGAATTTTTCGCCACTGTTGCGGCTAAAATACGACCGCGCGTCCGCCACCACCGTCCGCACCCGCGCATCGGCATAGGGCCGCGCCGGGTGCAGCTGGCGCCCGAACTCGATGATCCGGCCGTCGATGTCCACGCTGGTCACGCTCGCGTAGCCCTGGGCCAGCGCCGCCGCCACGTCGTTGCCCGTGCCCGCCCCGACAATCAGCGCACTGCCGCGGTTGCGGTTCACGGCAAAGGGCAGGTCGTAGAGATCCTTCGTCAGCCACAGCACCGCCCGCTCGTTGTCCGCCAGGGCCGCGTCCCGGAGCCGCGCCGGGTTGAAATCGTGCAGGTACTGGTGGAAATCGCGGTTCACCTGCAGTTCCTGGGTCAGCAGCGAATCGCGGCGCAGCTCGATTCGGTTGTAGGGGGAGAAGACCGCGTCCTTGGCGGAATACTGCCCGAGCAGGACCACCAGGACCGCCGCGCCTGCCCCGACGGCCCGGCGCGACAGCCATACGAACGGCGCCAGCCCGAGCGCCAGCCACCATGCCGGACCCGCCTCGGCCCAGGCCAGCAGCGTGAAGGCCCCGACGCCCGCCAGCGAGCCCGCCAGGTCGAACGTGTAGGCACTCAGAATCGGACGGCGGCCCAGCAGGAATCCCAACGGTGCCCCGGCCACCGCAAACACCCCGGCGACCCCGCTCAGCATGAGCAGGAACACCGACAGGTTGCGCGCAAAGATCCAGGCATCGGCCTCAACCTTCTCGGCCCCCCACAGGATGATGCTCTGGTCGGGAAACGGCAGCCGCACCAGCCCGAGTGACTCCGAGAAGGCCAGCGGCACCGCCAGCAGCAGCACGACCGGCGACACCAGATGCACCAGTCCTGGCCACCGCCGGCCCAGGGCCACCCCCAGGCCCATCCCGAGAAACGCGCAGATCAGCACGACATTGTTGAAATAGGCGAATACCCGCATCTGCCCGGACGTCCACCGGATCAGCGCCAGTTCGAGCGCCAGGATGCCAAATGTCACCAGGGCGATCTGCCCGAGGGCACCCCGGCCGTCCTTCGCCCAGCTGTCATCCCCCGTCAATCTTTCGCTTCCCATCGCCATGACAACTCACTGCAAAGGTCCATCAGGCAATCCCAAATTCCCGGCTCCCCAACTTCCGGCCTTGCCAACCATCCGGCACTGAATCTCCTTTCAAGTCAGGCATGGCCACCCGTCTCTCCAGTCTCCTCGCTCCCGAACGCATCATCCTGTCCCTGCAGGCCACCAAGCGCACCGCCGCCCTGCAGGAAGTGGCCAAGCTCCTCGAAGGCGATCCCAACGTCGTCAATTTCGCCGGCTTCTACAACGAGCTCCTCGCCCGCGAGCGCCTCGACACCACCTGCCTCGGCAACGAGGTCGCCCTGCCCCACGCCCGCACCGAGCACGTGAAGAAGATCGTGCTCGCCGTCGGCCGCAGCTCCGGCGGGGTGCTTT
>JANMTJ010000174.1:0-5065 GCA_031390295.1 Oleiharenicola sp. | reverse complement strand
CGAGTTCACGCGACTCGCGCAGTTCAACGCCGCGACGTTCACTCAGGACAACACGCCGGTCGTCGGCGTGGACTGGTTCGACGCCTATGCTTATGCCAAATGGGTGGGCAAGCGCCTGCCCTCCGAGGCCGAGTGGGAACTCGCCGCGCGGGGCACCGACGGACGCCGCTGGCCCTGGGGCAACGACTGGCAGTGGGGCCTCTGCAATATCGTCGGTGAAAAGCTCGGCGCCGACGTCCGTGCCAAGGGCAAGGAAAAGGACGGCTACATCTATCCGGCGCCGGTCGGCAGCTTCGTTGCCGGCCGCAGTCCGTTCGGATGCGATGACATGGCCGGCAACGCCGCCGAATGGGTCGGCGACTGGTATGCCGCCGACAGCTACAAGACGGACACCGCCGGGAACCCGCAAGGTCCGCCCACCGGTGCCGAGCGGGTCGTCCGCGGCGGCAGTTCCCAAAACCTTCCGAGCAACGTCCGGTGCGCGATCCGCGCCCACCGCGAGCCGGATTTCAAAACCTTCATCCTCGGTTTCCGCTGTGCCAAAGACCTTTGAACTTCCACCCATGCACCTCGCACACGGCATATTCCTTCGCTCCCGGCTGATCATTTACGCTCTGTTTGTGTCCGGAGTGTTCGGTTTTGACCTGGCCGCTCGCGCGAGTGAGTCGCCGCCGACTCCACCGCCGGGCATGGTCTATGTGCCCGCGGGTGAATTCCTGATGAGCTCCGACGAGGGAAACTTCGACGAGCGGCCGGCGCACCAGGTCCGGCTCCCGGCCTATTTCATCGACAAGACTGAAGTCACCATCGCCGAGTATAACGCGTTCATCCGCGCCACCGACACCTTCGATGTAATTGAGGGACCGTGGTTTCGTGTTTCCACGGAAGCCTGCGTCGAGCTGCTCGCGCGCTACGAGAAGCGCTACGGGGTCACCTTCGGCAACTTCCAGCCGCCCCAGCTCACGGACCAAGCCGCCGCGGAACGACTCACGCTTGATGCGCTCCACTGGAAGGCGGCCGTGGCGGCGTTGCGCGTCCTTTTGGGCAAGGACAAGGCGCTCGCCGATGGCCCCGCCGCGGATGTCGCCGCCTCGCCCGTGGTGCAGGCGCTCATCCAGGCGGAGGCGCGCCTGCCCATCACCTTCGTCACCTGGCGCGACGCTTCCGCCTACGCCCGCTGGGCGGGCAAGCGCCTCCCGACCGAGGCCGAATGGGAAAAGGCTGCGCGCGGCACCGGGGGACGCATTTATCCGTGGGGTCCGGATTGGGACCCGACCAAAGCCCGGGCCGGACTCGAGGTCGACGCGGGGCCGACCGTCGTCGGCCGCTTCCCGCAAGGGGCCAGCCCGTATGGCTGTCTCGACATGGCGGGCAACGTCTGGGAGTGGTGCGAGGACTGGTTCGGCGAGTTCTACTATCAGGAGTGTGCTGATGGCGTGGTTGATCCGAAGGGACCCCATGGGCTGCCCAACGGCGAGCTGCCGAAGCAGGATCCGGGCGCCAACTACCTGCGGAATGCCGCGAAGCAGGGCCGTGAAACCGACACGCGCAAGGTCGTGCGCGGCGGCTGCTGGGCCGCCGGGGCCGGCATGATCGGTCAGACGGAGTTCAACAACCGGTGTGCACGGCGACTGTGGTCTAATCCCGACTACTGGTCGGAGGACACCGGGTTCCGCTGTGCCAAGGACGCCCCATGAAACCCCGGACACTCACCCCCAGGCATATGGCCGCCATGCTCATGGTCGGGCTCGCGTTGCTTGTCGGCTGCTGCGGCAACGCCGCCCAGGAGAAAGCCTACGAACAGGCCGCAAGGGCGGAGCAGCAGCTTACCGCTGAAAATGCCTCCACGCTCATCGCGGAATATAAAAAAATCATCGCCCTGCAGCCGGGTTCCGCCTGGGCCAGGAAAGCCCAGGCGCGCATCGAGGCGGTGGAAGCCCGCGTGAAGGCGGAGGAACAACACAAGGCCGTCTTTCAGGAACACGGGGTGGACTGAACCCGCTGCACCCCAAATTTTCACCATTCCCAACCCCAACCATGAAGACCAACATCATCATCCACCGCGGCACCTGCCGCATCGAGGTCAAGGCCTCCGAACGCGACTCATTCACGGAATTCCACCTGACGGCGACCGTCGAAGGCCCGGGGGCCGCCGGACCGGCGGCGGAGCAGCTGTTCACCGCGGTGGCCGCCGAGCTGATGGCGCGGCGCATCCAGCCGATCCAGGAAAAGCTCTACGGCCTCTCCCGCGTGCGGGCAGAGGTGCTCAAGTGGCGGGACCGCATCTATCGCCTGCGTGGACTGGACCGGACGATGCCGGTGACCTGGATCGAGGGCGAACCGCTGCAAACCGGCGAGTTTGCCGGCGTGCAAATCTGGGGTGTGGCCTCGGGCGACGGCCAGCCCTGCGTCAGGACGGTCGATAATGCGGTGACGGGGCGGGGGAGGGAGTGGACCGGAGCGGGGTTTCGGCTGCTCCACCTGCCGGCCGTGGACGGCACACTGCCGGGCGGCGGACTGGCGGTCGATCGCATCGGGCAGGCGGCGCAGATGTTTGCGAATGTCGGCGACGCCCTCGCGGCCCACGGGATGAAATATCCCGACGTGGTGCGCACCTGGATCTATGTGGCGCACTTGCTCGACTGGTATGGCGACATGAACCGCGTTCGCACCGCGCATTACCGCAGCAAGGGACTCGGCATCGAGGGCGGTCCGGCCTTTCCGGCGAGCACCGGCATCATGGGCCGGTCGGACGCCGAGGAATGCCTGATGGACGTGCTGGCGGTGGAGAATCTCCTGCCTGGCCGCGTGGTCGCGACGCCCATCAATCGGAGCGCCAAGCAGCATTCCTCCTTCAACTACGGCTCCTCGTTCTCCCGCGCCATGTCGCTGGAGATCGAGGGTCGGCGGACCATTCATGTCTCGGGCACGGCGAGCATCAATGCCGCCGGCCAGAGCACGCACCTGGGCGATGCCGAGCACCAATGCCTGGAAACGCTGCTCAGCATTGCCGCGATTCTTGCCGAGCAGGGTGGGGGCTTGAAAAACATCACGTCCGCCACGCTGTTCTGCAAGGATCGCGCCGCCTGGGAGGCGTGGGAGCGGACCACCCGCCTGCTGCAGCTGCCGGATATTCCCAAGGTTTGTGTGCTGGCCGATGTCTGCCGCGCCGACCTGCTCGTGGAGATGGAGGTCGTGGCGGTGATTTGAACAAACCGGACAAAACCAGTCGTTCAAAAGTCCCTTCTGGTCAGGGAGTTCGCCGTCTGTGGCGCGGCAACCCCATGGATTGCGCTTTAAATGGCTGCCCGGGTAGGGATCGAACCTACGACCAAGTGATTAACAGTCACCTGCTCTACCACTGAGCTACCAGGCAGTGTGGCAAAAAGAACGGCCAAAAAGATACGCCGACTCCGCCTTGTCAACCTCTCTATCGTGTAAAAACCGGGAATTTGGAGGGCCATTCAAAGTTTTGGTTGCATCACTCTCCCGCGCTCCTTCAACTCTGGACCCTTTTCCAATACGCCTGCCTCCAATCCCGGAGTCACAGGGGGAACGAAATCATGAAGACCTACCAACTCACCGTCACGTCCCGCGAGGGCACAGGCCGCAGCGCCTCCCGTCGCCTGCGCAAAGCCGAGCAGATCCCCGCGATTCTCTACGGCAAGCACACGAAACCCGAGAATCTGGCCGTCAACGGTCCGGAATTCGTCAAACTGCGCAAGGAGATCGGCGGCAAGGCCGCCCTCATCCAGCTCAAGCGCAATGCCGGGGCCACCGCGCTCTCCTTCCTGCAGGAGATCCAGCGCGACCCGATCACGGACAAGTATCTCCATCTCGACCTTCAGGAAGTGAAGGAAAACGAGAAGATGGTCATCAACGTGACCATCCACGTCACCGGCGAGGCCTACGGCGTGAAGACCGAGGGTGGCATCCTCGAGACCGCCTCCCACCGGCTGCGCATCCGCTGCCTGCCGAAGGACCTGCCTGATTTCATCGAGGTCAACGTTACCGAGCTCAAGGTCGGCGAGACCATCCACGTGAGCGAGCTCAAGCCCATCGCGGGCGTCGAGTTCATGGACGACAAGAACCAGACCGTCGTCCTCTGCGTCGAGCCGCCGGCCGAGGAAGTCGTCGTCGTGGCCACGCCCGTCGAGGGTGCGGTTGCCGCCGATGGCACCGCTGTTCCCGCCGCCGATGGCACCGCCGCTCCCGCGGCCGGCGCCAAGCCCGGCGATGCCAAGACCGCCGCCCCGGCCGCCGGCGCCAAGCCCGGCGAGGCCAAGGCCGCCGCCGCGCCCGCCAAGGGCGACGCGAAGGCCCCCGCCGCCAAGAAGTAATTTATGTTCCCGGTCCGTTCGCTTGCGGGCGGACCGTTTTGCACACTGTTCTTTGAGTCATGTCCGTCACGCTGATCGCTGGACTGGGCAACCCCGGGCGCGAATACGCCGGCACCCGCCACAATCTCGGTTTCACCGCGATTGAGGCGCTCGCTGCCGCCGAAGGCCTCAAGTGGAAATCAGAACCCCGCTTTGAGGCCGAGACCGCCCGTTGGGACGCCCGCCCCGGTGTCACGCGACTGCTCGTCAAGCCGGCGACCTTCATGAACGACAGCGGCCGCGCCCTGCGCGGCCTGCTCGACTTCCACAAGGTCGCGCCTGACACCCTCATCGTGGCCTACGACGATATCAACATCGACCTGGGCCTCGTGAAGGTGTCGGTCACCGGCAGTGCCGGCGGCCACAACGGCGTCGCCAGCCTCCTCGAGCACCTCGGCAGCGGCTTCGTCCGCTACCGGCTCGGCATCGGCGCCCCCCGGCCCGGTGGGATGGACCTCAAGGACTTCGTGCTCGGAAAATTTTCACCAGAAGAATCAACCCTCATTGACCAAAAACTAACCACTTTCGTGGACGGCCTCCGACTGCTCCTGACGAGCGGCCCGGCCCACGCCATGAACCTCCTCAACCGCCGCGACCACCATGAGCCAGAACAAGCGTAACTACAAAGCCACCTTCATCCTCGACAACCGGGGCAAGGAAGACTCCGTCGAATCCATCATCGAGGG
>JANMTJ010000154.1:0-8519 GCA_031390295.1 Oleiharenicola sp. | reverse complement strand
CCGGCGAGAAAAAGCGGACCATAGAGCCGGCTGGCAAACTGCTGGATGCGGGAGTAGAGCGTCACCCCGTTGATGATGCGCGGGGCGGTCTGCAGGATGCCGACCGTGGGATTGCGCTCCATCATGGCCACGAGCTTCACGATGGATTCGCCCGTCATGATGCTGTCGGCGTCCAACACCACCATGTAGCGGTAGCTCTGCCCCCAACGGCGGAGAAAGTCGGCGATGTTGCCGCTCTTCTTGTTGATCGAGATGCGGCGCTTGCGATAAAAGATGCGACCGAAGCCGTTCAATTGCTTGCACAGCTCGGCCCACGCCACCTCCTCCTGGATCCAGCGGTTGGGGTCGTTGGAATCGCTGAGGATGAAAAAGTCGAAGTCGTCGAGCCGGCCCGTCTGCTCCAGGGAGCGATAGATGACCCGCAGTCCCTCGAAGATGCGGCTGGGATCCTCGTTGAAGACCGGCATCACGACAGCGGTGCTGCCGAGTTGGAGCTTGTCCAGCGGTTCGTCCTGGATGGTGCGGCTGATGCGCGCCGTGTCGCCCCGGTTGATGACATAGAGTCCGAGCACGGCCGTGCAGAAGCCCGTGGCGATGTTTCCAAAGAGGATGGCGAACAGCACCAGCAACGGCAGATCGACGAAGTTCACCGGTCCGCGCCACAGCAGATCGGCCATGAACCAGGTGGCCAGCGTGGTCAGCAGAAACACCAGGCTGAAGAAGGTCGCCCGCCGCCGGCTCACCCGGGACTTGTCCACCTGCTCGACGGTGAAGGGCGCGTTCATGCGGTCAGCGGGTCGCGTAGAACACGAGCGCGAGCACGGAGATGAACATGGCCCACAAGAGAGAAACGCGCAGGATCGGCCATTTCTCGATCTGTTCGAAGGTCTGGCCCGCCACCTCCGTCAGGGCGCCCAGTTCGATCGGCCGGGGCACCATGCTGGTGACGGTCATGTCCGGCCCGGCCTGGATGGACCGTCGCTGCATTTCCTGCGCGAACTCGGGCGGCACATGCTGGTCGTCCAGAAAGGCGTAGGGCCAGCGTTCCACCCCGTCCGAAAAAAGCAGGGCCACGCGGCCCTCCACGGCGATGCGCTCGTGCGGCAGGTTCTTGTCACCGAGGAGTTCGCCAAACCACTCGTCCATCATCCGGTCGATCTCCTCCGCGGCGAGCGTCGTTGGGTCCAGCGTGGGATCCTGCTCGTGGCGCCGGGCCGCCTGGGCGATCACTTTCTCCAGGATGGTGATTTGCTGCAGGCGGTTGTGCACGCGGTGCGCGCGCAGGTAATCCTCGACACGGATGAAAGCCGCGTTCCATTGGTCCGGCGTGCCGGTGCGGGGCCGGAAGGCGTTCAGGGGTTCCACAGGTAGCTCCAAGTCTCGGTGAGTATGTTCCCATCCTTGCGCAGGAAGCAGCGCATTTCCACGGGGCGGCCGGATCCGTCGGGCACCAGGACAAATGCGGCGCGCCACACCGCACTGGGAGCGATCCTCTGGACGAAAACCCCAGCGTCCAGCTTTGCACCGGTGCCAACGGTCACGACCGCCTCGAGGTTGGCCCCGTACTGGTCGAGGTTGGGACCGGCAAAATCCACCACGAACCGGCGTCGCTCGGGATGATGCAACACGGCGCCTTGGCGGGTGGACGCCACGTGTCCGGCCGGCGGCCGGCCCTGCGTCGCAGTGAACCAGTGCAGGCGGTATTCATAAGCCAGCGGCTCGCCCGGCGCCGGAAGGCTGGCCGGCACCCAGTATGCGACGATGTTGTCATTGGTTTCATCCGGGGTCGGGATCTCCAGCAGCCGGATGGCACCGGCGCCCCACTCGCCGATGGGCTCCACCCAGGCGCTGGGCCGGTGGTGGTAATTGGCGTAAACATCGTCGTAATGGGCGAAGTCGCGATCGCGCTGGATCAGGCCAAAACCCCGCGGCGACTGGTCGAGAAAGGTTGAGGTGCGGGTGCGGGCGGGATTGTTCAGGGCGCGCCAGATCCACTCTCCCGCCCCGTTGTTCACGAGCAGGCCGTCGGAATCGTGTACTTCCGGACGAAAATCATCCCGCGACCATCCGGTGTTTTCACCGTGTTGGAACATGCTGGTCAGTGGCGCCAGGCCGACCACGGCCGGCTTGCCCCGGAAATACAACACAGTCTTCACTTCCATGAGTGTCTCGACTCCGGGCGTGATGATGAACCGGAAGGCACCGGCGGCGCTCGGGCTGTTGAGCAGGGCGAACACCGTGATGGCCTTCGCCTCAGCGGCCGGTCGCTCGACCCAGAATTCCTCAAAGCGCGGGAATTCCTCGTCGCCCGGCTCGCCGATGTTGATGGCCAGGCCCCGGGCTGAGAGCCCGTAGTGCATGCCCTTCCCCAGCGCCCGGAAGTAGCTCGCACCCAGGAAGGAGGCCAGCTCGTCGAGGTATTCCGGCTGGTTCAGCGCATAATGAATGCGGAAACCGGCGAAGCCGAGATTGGCGGGCACTGGTCCAGCCGGCTTGTTGCTTCCGTAACTGAACAGGGCGGAGGAAAAATCGATGGGGCTCTGCCGTGCGCCGGTCACCTCATGCAGCTGGACCGGCTGCTTGAACAGCCAGCCCGGATGGTAGAACTGCAGCTGGAATGGGAGTTTCTCCGCCCGCCACCACGCATGGCCGGGCTCGTAGCGAATGTCGCTATACTGGCTGTAAGTATAGGCCTGCAGCCAGGCCGGTGCCCGGGTCGGCGTGTCCGCGTAAGGTTGGGCCGCGAGCGACCGGGCCCGCACCTGCAACAGGTCGAAATTGAATGCCGCCGGCTCCGCCTGTGCCACACCGAGCAAAACCAGCCCGAATAACGCACTGTTGATCGACTGCTTCGTCACAGAAAATAATTGCGCTGCTTTTCCGAGATGGAGAGTTCCGCCCGTTCCATGACGTTGAGTATGTCCACCCAGGCATCACGCTTGATCTTCTTCGCCCCCGCCGACACGAGCCCCTCCTGCCGCAGGAGATAAGAGGGATGATAGGTCGCCCGCAACGGCGTGTCTGCATAGGAGTGCCAGCTGCCCCGCGCCGCCCCCATGGACTTGAAGCGATCGGCCCCGAGCAGGCCGTCCACCGCGGTCTTGCCAAGCGCAACCAGCACCTTCGGTTGGATGATCGCGATTTGCGCCCGGATAAACGGCAGGCAATACGCCATCTCGTCGGCCGTCGGCGGCCGGTTGCCGGTCTGGGAACCGTCCGCGTTGCGCGGCATATCGGGCCGCCAGTTCAAGATGTTGCCAATGTAGACCTGGCTGCGTTCGAGCCCGATGGCCTTGATAATGCGGTTGAGCAGCTGGCCGGCGCGACCGACGAACGGCTCGCCTTGGTCCTCCTCGTCCCCGCCGGGCGCCTCACCGACAAACATGATCGCCGCATCCAGGCTGCCCACGCCGAAGACCACCTGCTTGCCGGGAAAAACGCGGGCCCGGCAGACGCTGTCGTTGAGCACCAGTTCGCGCAGTGCGTTCCAGCGCGTCGCCTTGTCGCCTTCGGGCAGTTTGATCGGAGGCGATGCCGGCAACGTCGGGATGTCGGCTTTCCGGCTCACGGGCACCCGAACAGGAGCCGGAGCATCCTCTCTGGCCGGGGTCACGGAAAATTGCGGCACGATCTTTTCCTGCACCGGAACCTCGGTGCTTCCACCCGTGATCGCAGCCCGCAGTCCGGCAATGCTTTCGTCCGTCACGGACACGTTGCGCCGGCCTTCCGCCTTGAGCCGGCGAAGCTCCTCATTGAGGGCCAGAAGTTGGTCGCGGACATTCACGTGGTTCAAGCCGGCCGGCCCGCCAGCAGCTTTTCAACGTACTTGGCCAGGAGATCGAACTCCAGATTGACGCCCGAGCCGGTTAGTTTTTCGCGGAGGTTGGTCGCCGCCATCGTGTGCGGGATCAGCCAGACGGCGAACGTGTCGCCCGTCACCTCCGCCACGGTCAGGGAAATGCCATCGATGGCGATCGAGCCCTTGGACACGACGTAACGGCCGGTTCCGGCCGGGGCCGCAACCCGCAGGTAGTGGTCCTTGCCGCGGGCCTCGAAAACCTCGACGCGACCCAGCGCATCAATGTGCCCCGAGACGAAATGCCCGCCCATCCGGCCCTCGGGCTTGAGGCTGCGCTCAAGGTTCACGGCGGAACCGGAACGCAATTCGCTGAAATTCGTCAGCCGGCGCGTCTCCTCCAGCAGGTCAAACCACAACTGTCCGGCCTCGAAACGCGCAACCGTGAGACAGCAACCGTTGACGGCAATACTGTCCCCGAGCGCCACGTCCGACGGCACCAGCCGCGCCGCAATCTGCAACGACCAGGCGTCCTTCGCCGGGGCGAAAACAACGACCTGACCAACTTCCTCGATGATTCCGGTGAACATGCCCGAGTGCTTAGGTGACCCGCCCCGGATTATCCATCCCAGAGACGCGGCGAGGGAAACTTCGGAAGATTGACGGTGTTGGTGAATGTCTCACAGTGGTGGGTTTAACGACATGGCAGCTACCCATTGCAAAGACTACGAGTTTCTCAAGATCGAGCCACATTGGCAGGGAATCTGGGAGAAAACCAAGGCGTTTCGGGCCGAAAACGGCTCGACCAAGCCAAAATACTACGTGCTCGACATGTTCCCCTACCCGTCCGGCTCGGGCCTGCACATCGGCCACCCGGAAGGATACACCGCGACCGACATCCTGTCCCGCTACAAGCGCGCCCGGGGGTTCAACGTGCTGCATCCGATCGGTTGGGACGCCTTTGGTCTGCCCGCTGAGCAGCATGCGGTGAAGACCGGCACCCACCCGGCGGCCAACACGCAAAACAACATCACCAACTTCCGCCGGCAGATCAAGGCGCTCGGCTTCAGCTACGACTGGGATCGCGAGGTGGACACGACCGACCCGAAATATTTCCGCTGGACGCAGTGGATTTTTCTCCAGCTCTTCAAGCAGGGACTCGCCTACGTGGATGAGCGCCCGGTGTGGTGGTGCCCCGAATTGCGCACGGTCCTCGCCAACGAGGAGATAGTGGACGGCAAATCCGAGGTCGGTGGCTACCCGGTCGAGCGCCGCAATCTCCGCCAGTGGGTGTTGCGCATCACGGCGTACGCCGAACAATTGATCGACGGCCTCAAGGACGTGGACTGGCCCGACTCGACCAAGCGCATGCAGGAGGCGTGGATTGGCCGCAGCGAGGGTGCCGAGGTGCACTTCAAGCTGGAGGACCCCAAACTCGGCGACCTGAAAGTTTTCACGACCCGACCCGACACCCTCTTCGGCTGCACCTACATGGTCATCGCGCCCGAGCACCCGCTGGTGCCCGCGCTGACCAAGCCCGAGCAGGGCGCGGCGGTCGAGGCCTACCGCAAAAAAGCCGCGAGCAAGAGCGACCTCGAGCGTACCGACCTCGCCAAGGACAAGAGCGGCGTCTTCTCGGGCAGCTACGCGATCAACCCGGTGAACGGCGAGCGCGTGCCCATCTGGATCGCCGACTACGTGCTCATGGGCTACGGCACCGGCGCCATCATGGCCGTGCCGGCGCACGACGAGCGGGACATTGAATTCGCAAGACAGTACAAACTACCAATCAAAGCTGTTGTTGGTATGCCCAAGCAGCTGGCATTCGATTTTGATCCGAATGTTGGCTATGAATCTAAAACAGAGCATTTTGTTTTTCATATTAATGGGACTGAGACGACTATTTGGTGCTATCATGATCATTGCGTTCTCGGAGATGGATTCGCAGTGAATTCCGACTTTCTCGACGGACTACCTACCGTTGAGGCCAAGGCGAAGATCATCTCCTGGCTTGAGGCGAAACAGCTCGGCGCCCGCCGCATCAACTACAAGCTCCGCGACTGGCTGTTTTCACGCCAACGTTACTGGGGCGAGCCCTTCCCGATCGTGTGGGTCAGCGAGGCCGACTATCGCCATGCCGCCGCCCTCCGCCAGGATCTCCCCGCGCAACCGGTCACCTTTGCCGAGAAAGGCGTCACTCACCACGCCCTGCCCCTGCCTGACGCGGCGCTGCCGCTCGTTTTGCCCGAGGTGCAATCCTATCTGCCCAGCGGCACCGGGGAAAGCCCGCTGGCGAACGTCACCGAATGGCTCGAAATCTGGTTCGATGTCCAGACCGGCGCCTATGTCCCGGCAACGCAGGCCAAGCCCGCCGGTGATGCCTGGGTGCGTGGCCGCCGCGAGACCAACACTATGCCGCAATGGGCCGGCTCGTGCTGGTATTACCTGCGTTACCTCGACCCACGGAACGCGACGGCCATCGCCAGTCCGGAGGCGCTGAAATATTGGGGCGTCCCGGATCTCTACGTCGGCGGCGCCGAGCACGCCGTGCTCCACCTCCTCTACGCCCGTTTCTGGCACAAGGTGCTTTTCGACCTCGGGGTGGTGCCGCAGGCCGAGCCGTTCAAAAAACTTTTCCACCAGGGGATCATCCTTGGCGAGGACGGCGTGAAGATGTCCAAGAGCCGCGGCAACGTCGTCAACCCCGACGACATCATCAGCGCCTATGGCACGGACTCGCTGCGCCTCTACCTCATGTTCCTCGGGCCGCTCGAGGCCATGAAGCCCTGGAACACCAAGGGCATCGAGGGCGTGCACCGGTTTCTGAAGAAAGTCTGGCGCGAGTGCCTCGATGCAGAAGGGGCGGTCAGCCCGCGCATCGTCGACACCGGGGTGCTTTCCCCTGAAGCAGACAAGGTCCTCCAGGAAACCATCAGGAAAGTCGGCGAGGATACCGAGAACCTGCGGTTCAACACCGCGATTTCCCAGATGATGATTCTCGGCAATGCGCTCCAAAAGGAGCCGGTCCTGCCCCGCAACGTCATGCTCGACTTTCTGCGGATCCTCGCGCCCTACGCCCCCCACTTCGCGGAGGAACTCTGGGCCCGGCTAGGTCAGAATGATTCTATCGCAGCGGGCGGCTGGCCTGATTTTGATCCGACCAAGCTGGTTAGCAGCACCATCACGATCGTCATGCAGGTGAACGGCAAGCACCGCGGGGAAGTGAACGTGGAACCGGCCGTTAGCGAAGAGGTATTAAAGATTATGGCCGAGCAGCATCCCAGAGTCGGCCCACACCTAGCTGGCAAATCGATCAAGCGGACCATATACGTTAAAGGGCGATTGATAAACTTTCTGGTTTAACGACTTACGCAAAAACACGTAAAGCATTGGTCTTTACGCTTGTAATAGGTGTAATACCCTAGATATATATAGGTATTAATAAAGGCCCGCATTGCCAAGTCCAACTTAGCGCCAAAATTAATCCTAGGCCATGAAAACAAACCCCATCCGCCTGATTATCGTGAGTGTGCTCGCGCTCGCCGTTGCTGCCCCCAGCTCGTTTGCCCAGCGCAACCTCGGAAAGAAGAAAGGACCGACCAGCAAGGTTTACATGGCTGAGGCCCAGGGGGAGTCGGAGATTCAGAATGGGGACAAGATCTATACCGCCCGGCAGGCCACCGCTTTTGATGCTCCCGGCACGGTGATCGAAACCAAGGCGAACTCCCACAACACGCTGGTTTTCTCCAACGGCACGGGACTATTCGTGGACCAGAGCACCCACGTGGAGATCAATCGCTTTGTCCAGGAGCCCTTCCGCCCGGAACGCAACACCCAGCTGAACACGAATTACGAGCCTTCCGTTTCGCAGAGCGAGGTCTATCTCTCCCGCGGCGCGGTCGGGGTCTGCACCAACCAGATGATTTCGGGCAGTTCGATGCTCTACTCCACCCCGCAAGGCTCGGTCAACATTCGCGGCGGCCGGGTCTCAATCGAATCCAACCCGGCAGAGACCATCATTGATCTGCTGGAAGGTGACCTCACCGTCCGCCACAACGACCGGGATGTTGGCGGGCAGATTCTCCGTCCGGGCGAGCGTGCGACCATCCGGCCCGCAGCGGCGCCCGGTCTCAAGCCGATGGTCAGCATCGGACCGATCCCGCCGGAAGCCATGCTGGCGGCCGAAGAGCGCACCACCACGGCCTGCAATGCCAAGAAATCCGTCACCTTTGAGGTCATTGAAAAGAAAGCCGAGGTTGGCCTGGATCAACCCGCCGACGCAGTGGGCACTCCGGCTAGCGATACGCCGCCGGCCGCGGAACCGGAAGCCGCCGGTGCTGATGCGGGCGATGGCGACCAGGAAATTGTCGCCAAGCCCACCGTGCCGCAAAACCCGCCGACAAATATCGTTGTCAGTCCCGACCGATTGCCCGGAACCTGATTTGCCCGAAGATGCCTCCTTACCGCCATCTGGACCTCGCCCGAATCCTGCTGTTAGCGACCCTGCTGGTGGCGGTGCCGTCTGGTCGCGCCCTGCTGAACCTCGATGGATCGCGCAACCAGCTTTTCGTGTTTGGGGGCGTCACCTACAACTACAGCAGCAATATGTTTGCCGAGCCCGTGGGTCGCGGTGACTATACCATCAGCGCGCAAACGGGCGTCGAATTGAAGCGCCGCGCCGGCATCATCGCGGTCAACTCCATCGCCAAGGTGGATTTTGTGC
>JANMTJ010000130.1:0-1869 GCA_031390295.1 Oleiharenicola sp. | reverse complement strand
CGACCTCGTCGTTGCGAACGACGCGCTCTATCAACTGAGCTACTGCCCCATGAACCAACCGGGCGGTCTTATTGAGGCACGCCCGGGCCCGAGTAAAACACAATTTTCCCGCCCTGCTTGCCCCTCGCAGGCGGTTGGGGCTTTCGCCTTTGCCAAACCGACGACGGACAAGTCGGCTGGCAGGCCACCGCAGTTATTCCACACGTGAATTGCGGCCCTTACGGCACCTCGGTGCCGATGGCCGTTTGCTTGGGAGTGAGGAACGTCTTGATGAGGGCACCTTGTCCGCAGACCGTGACGCTGCGGAATCGTTTGAACCAGTCGCCATCTGGCACGCTCGGATTCGTCTCAATCCAATGGAGGACCTGGAACAAGTCCTCCTCGCTAATTCCTCTTTTGAACACCCGGTCGAGGAGGTGCTCCAGCAGTGCCGCCGGAAGGTTAGACCGCTGTATCCGGGGCATGGAGCTGGTGCAACGGCTTGCCGTAATACCCCTCCATGAACTGTTTCTTCAGGCTGGCCGCGCTCTTGGGGTCTTTGGTCGAGGCAAGCTGCCCGGCAATTTTCCTGAGACTGGGGAGCGGCAACTGCTTGACGGAAAGCGTAAGCTCCAGGTTCAACGCCTCTGCTGCTTTCGCCATGGTCAGAAGCGTGATGGAGGTGTTTTTTCCGTCGAGGATCCGGCGGACGGAATTGCGCCCGGTTTTTGTCTTCTTGGCGAAGGTGGTGATGCTCAGGCGGTCTGCGGCCATTTTTTGCCGGATGGCTGTGGCGAGGGTCCTTTTAAGCTCCAAGGCAGCGGCGCTCATACGGGATGGGTGGTCCAAACTTGGCCCAGTGTCAAGGACCCGCCCGCCCAAGCCATATTTTGCGTGGCAAACCCCCTTGCCCAGCGTGATTTAACCCGACCGCAATATTGGCCCCTAATTTGCTGTTGCGAAGCACCGGAGGCAGGGGGAATACAGCCCCCACTCCCTTTAACCTGAATTAGAAATCAACCTATGAAAAAGATCACCAAGAAGCTTCCCGTCACCAAGAAGGCCGTAAAGGCCCCGGCAAAGAAAACCGCCGCTCCGGCCAAGAAAAGGACCGCCGAGCCACCCGCCACCTTCATCTCCGCCCAGATCGACATCGGTTTCGGCAACCACCTCTATATCCGCGGGGAAGGTCCCGGCCTGAGCTGGGACCACGGCCTGGCCATGGACTGCACCGGCACGGGCCTCTGGACCACCACGGTCAAGTATGCCGCCGCCCCCGTCGTCTTCAAGGTGCTGGTGAACGACCTGACCTGGAACACCGGTCCGGACTACGTCGCCAAGGCCGGCAAGAGCCTCACGGTCACCCCGACGTTCTGAGCGACGGATTGGCCAATCATTCCCGGGAAGAACACAAAGAAGCGAAGAAACAAGACCGGATCAGGCTGCAAAGGCCTTCCTTCGATTCTTTGTTTCTTGGTGTTGTTTTACGCCCGGTCCGGGCTGATCGCCATCAGCGCAGTGCGGACATCCTCCGCGCTGAGCTTCTCTCCGTCTGTCCGTTTGGGCGGCAGGATGGTGCAGCGCATGTTAACCCGGGAGAACGGCAGCGGGACATAGAACCGGTCCCAGCTCTTCAGCCGCCACGCCCGGGTGAATTCCACGCCCACCAACACCATCGGGGCGTTGTTGCGTCGCGTCACCACCAGCACGCCCGGCTCCACCACATACATCGGGCCGCGCGGGCCGTCCGGCGTGATGCCGATATCGTGGCCGGCGCGCATGACCTCGATCAGCGCCTTGCCGGCCTCGCGACCGAAATTGCTGCTCGAACCCCGCACGGGGATGAGCCCGATCAGGCGATAAAAGGCCGCGAGCCACGCGCCGTCCTTG
>JANMTJ010000128.1:0-3251 GCA_031390295.1 Oleiharenicola sp. | reverse complement strand
CTGCTGGCCGGCTGTCTTGCGGTCTTCATCCTCTCGCTGGCGGGCATTCCGCCGCTCGCCGGATTCTTCGGCAAGTTCGCGGTCTTTGCCTCGGTGCTTCAGCTCGGCGGTGTCGCGGGTCCGGCCGGCTGGCTGGTGATCTTGGCGATCGCGTTGAGCGCCGTAGCCCTCTACTACTACCTGCTGATCCTGAAGCAGGCACTGGTCGCCGCTCCCGCGGCGAACGTGGCCCCGGTCCGGGTGCCCCTCCCCGCCGCAATCGCGCTGCTCATCGCCGCCGGCCTGATCGTGGTACTCGGGCTGATGCCCTCGGTCCTGCTGGGGTTGTTCTAGCCTCGGCGATTGCGCAGGCGGGCCCGCGTCATCCGTTCGCGCAGGCCGCCTTCATTAAGAAAGGCTGTTTCCAACTGCCGCAGCAGCTGATCGAGCAGGTAGTTGGTCTGGTGGATGAGGCAGACCATGATGTTCGCAACCACTTCCGGTGGCCGGGTCTCGAGATAGGGCCTATAGGTCTCATAGGACGTATCTTTTCTCGATCCCAACTTGCGCACGAACAGCGCCTCCCGGCTGTCCTTGGCCCACTGCGGCAAACCCCGCACCCTCAGGAAATCCTTATAGTCCTCGAGCAGTTCCTCCAGACTGGCCCGGGCCACATTCACGAGCTTGATTTCCATTTCCTTCGAGGTACCCGAGGCTTGGCTGCCCTCGAGGATGTTCTGTTTACCCGAGCGCGCGGCCTGCACCATCTGGTCCACCGTGCGGTCACGCTTGTCGAGGAAGCGTCCGCAGAAGTTCACCGTGCCATCATACACAATGCGCGCCTTCTGAAAGGCCAGCAAGTCCTGGTAGCCGCCGTGGGCGGGTATAAATCCGTTGTCTGCCATATGCGCAGACCCATCGGCCCTATAGGTCCTATGCGACCTATATCTATCCGGCTTGTGCTGTAAGCAACCCGTTTCCCTACACCCGCCAGCTTTGCAGGATGCGGATATAATTGGCGCGCTCGTGGGCCGCGGGATCCGGGCAACGGCGCAGATTCAGCGCGCCCCGCAGTTCATTAAGGCTGCTGTATTCATGCTCCTCCATCCAGCGCCGCAAGCCCTCGAGCAGCATGGTCAGCACGCCGGGTCCCTGCTTCAGCAGCACGGAGACCAGCTGCACGGTGTGCGCGCCGGCGAGCAGGGCCTTGATGACATCGTCCCGGTTGTGCACGCCACCGCTGCAGGCCAGCGAGCCTTCCAGGTGCGGCGAGATCACGGCGAGCCAGCGCAGTCGCAGCAGCAACTCCGTCGAATCCGACAGGCGCAGGTGCGGCTGGACCTCGAGGTCCTCGAGGTTGAAATCCGGCTGATAGAGCCGGTTGAACAGCACCACGCCCTTCGCCCCGGCCTTTTCCAAGGAGAGGGCAAACTGCGCGGGCGCGGTGTGGAAGGCCGAAAGCTTCACCGCCACGGGGATCTTAACCGTGCTCACGACATCATGCACCGTGGTGAGCATGCCCTTCTCGATCTCGCTGCCGCTGATGAGCGGATCCGTGGCGAGCTGGTAGAGATTCAACTCGATGGCATCGGCCCCGGCCTGCTCGAACTTCCGGGCGTAATCGGTCCAGCCGCCCGGCCGGTAGCCGTTCAGCGAGGCGATCACGGGAATCTTCAGCGTGCTCTTCAGGTGCCCGAGCTGCTTGAGGTAGTGGTCGGGCGTGAGCTGGTATTCCGAGTATCCCGGAAAATACGAGGTCGCCTCGGCGAAGCTTTCCGCCGGGGTGTCAATCAGGTAGGACAGCGCGCGCTGCTCGTAGTCGATCTGCTCTTCAAAGAGCGAGCGCATGACAATCGCGCTGGCTCCGGCGTCCTCGAGCCGGCTGGCGGCGTCGATGTTGTCGCAGAAGGGCGAGGCCCCGACCATGAGCGGGTTTTTGAGCTTCAGTCCGAGATAATCCGTGGTGAGTTGCATGCTCGTGGTGGGTTCAGGGTTTGGAGGCGACTACGGTGACGCTGGCGATGGGCTCCGTTGTGGGCTGCTGCCCACCCAGTGTTTGTCCGGCGGACTGCTTCGCCTCCGCCGACAAAGGTGCGGCCAGCTGCTGGTAGTAGGCGTAGTGCCGGTTCACGTGTGCCTGGGCCAGGCCGGCCAGTTCGGTGGCGCGCTCGGGATTGACGTTCTTGAGGATGCCGAAGCGGGCCTCATTGGCCATGAAGCGGGCCAGGTCGCCCTTGGGGACGCCCGAATCCAGCTTGAGGCCGGGCTCGCCCTTCGCCGCCACCGCGGGGTTGTAGCGGAAGAGCGGCCAGTAGCCCGTCTCGACCGCGAGCTTCTGCTGCTCGATACCGAGATGGAGCGGGAACCCGTGCGCGATGCAGTGCGAATAGGCGATGATGAGCGCAGGACCCTGGTGCGCCTCGGCCTCGCGGAAAGCCGTGACGGTCTGGCTGTCCTTGGCGCCGAAGGCCACCCGGGCGACGTAGACGTGGCCGTATTGCATGGCCATCAACGCCAGGTCCTTCTTGGCGATGCTCTTGCCGGCGGAAGCGAATTTCGCCACTGCCCCGATCGGGGTGGCCTTGGAGGACTGGCCGCCGGTGTTGGAGTAGACCTCCGTATCGAGCACCAGCACCTTCACATTGGCACCGGAAGCGAGCACGTGGTCGAGACCGCCGTAGCCGATATCATAGGCCCAGCCGTCACCGCCGATGATCCACACGGACTTCCTCACCAGGTCGTCCGCGAGCGCCTCGAGCCGGCGGGCATCCGTGCCCGGCAGGGTCTTGAGCATCGTCCGGAGCTGGAGGACCCGGGTGCGTTGCGCCGCGATGCCGGTCTCGGTGGACTGATCCGCCTTGAGCAGGCTGACCACGAAATCCGGACCGAGGCCGGCCGTCAGGCGGGTGACCATCAGGCGCGCCGTGCTGGCGCGCTGCTCGACGGCGAGGTGCAGGCCCAGGCCGAACTCGGCGTTGTCCTCGAAGAGTGAGTTCGCCCAGGCCGGGCCCCGGCCCTCCTTGTTGGAGCAATAGGGCGTGGTCGGCAGGTTGCCGCCATAGATCGAGGAGCAGCCCGTGGCGTTGGCGATGAGCAGCCGGTCACCCACCATCTGGGTGAGCAGCTTGAGATACGGCGTCTCGCCGCAACCGGCGCAGGCGCCGGAGAACTCGATGAGCGGCGGCAGGAATTGCGAGCCCTTGACTGTCGAGCTGTCGATGGTGGAGCGCACCGGGTCCGGCAGCTCGAGGAAGAAGTCCCAGTTGGCGCGC
>JANMTJ010000116.1:0-3011 GCA_031390295.1 Oleiharenicola sp. | reverse complement strand
CAAGGTCACCAAGCAGGTCGGCGGCAAACTCAAGGGCGAGCTCGCCCAGTTCCGCGAACTCGCCGCCTTCGCCCAGTTCGGTTCCGACCTCGATGCCAAGACCAAGGCCACCCTCGATCGCGGCGCCCGCATCGTCGAGCTCTTCAAGCAGTCCCAGCTCAACCCCGTGGCCATCGAGGTGCAGGCCTCCGTCCTCTGGGCCCTCCAGAAGAGCTACTTCGATTCCATCGAGGTGAAGCACATCGTCGGCGCCGCGAACTCCCTCAAGGAGTTTCTCACCACCCGCAAGGCCGACCTGCTCACCAAGATCCGCACCGAGGCCAAGCTCACCGACGAGATCGAGGCCGGCCTCAAGACTGCCGCCGATGAGTGGAAGGCCACCTTCGTGGCCAAGTAACCGCCGCACCCCCGCACGCTTTTAGCCAATGCCCTCCACTCGCGACATCCGCCGGCGCATCAAGTCGGTCAAGAACACCCGCCAGATCACCAAGGCGATGGAGCTCGTGGCGGCGTCGAAGATGAAGAAGGCGCAGCAGGCCGCCCTCGCGGGCCGCGCCTACGCCGGCCTCATGGCCGAGATGCTCGCCGCCGTCGCGGGCCGGGTCGAGGAGAGCCAGCACCCGTTCCTGGCCCGGCGCGAAGTGAAGACGCGGGGCATCATTCTCGTCACGACCGACAAGGGTCTCTGCGGCCCGCTTAACGCCAACCTCTTCAAGCTGGTCACCGAGATCAAGGGCCCGGCGAAATACGCCGTCGTGGGCCGCAAGGGCACCCAGTTCATCGCCCGCACGCGGCGCGACCTGCTGGCCGACTTCACGGTGAATGATCGTGTGCCCTTCGCCGACGTCAAGGTGGTCACCGAGTTCATGGTGCAACAGTTCCTCGACGGGGCGGTGGACACCGTCGAGCTGATCTACCCGCATTTCCGCAACACGCTCGTGCAGGTTCCCACCTGCCTGCCGTTGCTGCCGCTGCAGAGTCTCGCCGCCGTGATCGCCGACCTGCACAACGACGCGGGCCACGCCGCCAAGCCCGATGACCGCGAGATCCTCTTCGAGCCCGACGCCCAGACCGTCCTCGAGGCGCTGCTCCCGCTCTACGTCAACCGCGAGGTCTACCAGCATGTCCTCGATGCCAAGGCCTCCGAGCACAGCTCGCGCATGGTCGCGATGAAGACCGCGAAGGACAACGCCACCAAGCTGGTCGGCGACCTCACCCTCGAATACAACAAGGCCCGCCAGGCCGGCATCACGCAGGAAATCCTCGAGATCGCGGCTGCCTCGTTCTCCACCTCCTGATTTAACACCCCAATCCTGACCCTGTTTCCGACATGAGCAACCAAGGCAAAATCGTCCAAGTCATCGGCGCCGTCGTCGACGTGCAGTTCGCCGAGTCCACCATCCCGCCCATTTACCAGGCGCTCACCATCGACTTCACCGTCAATGGCAAAAAGGAGATGCTGACCCTCGAGATCCAGCAGCACCTCGGCGAGGGCTTGGTGCGCGCCATCGCCATGTCCTCCACCGAGGGTCTCGTGCGCGGCTGGCCCGTCAACGACACCGGCGCGCCCATCACCGTCCCCGTGGGTGACGGCGTGCTCGGCCGCATCATGGACGTCACCGGCACCCCGGTGGACGGCAAGGGCCCGGTCGCACACACCAAGCGCTACCCGATCCACCGGCCCGCCCCCTCCCTGGCCGAGCAGAACACCAAGTCCGAGATCCTCGAGACCGGCATCAAGGTCATCGACCTGATCTGCCCCTTCATCAAGGGCGGCAAGGCCGGTGCGTTCGGCGGCGCGGGTGTCGGCAAAACCGTCGTCATTCTCGAGCTCATCAACAACATTGCCAAGGCCCACGGCGGCTACTCGGTGTTCGCGGGCGTCGGCGAGCGTTCCCGCGAGGGCAATGACCTTTACCACGAGATGTCCGAGGCGGGCGTCATCAACCAGAAGGACCTGAGCAAGTCGAAGGTCGCGCTGGTTTACGGCCAGATGAACGAGCCCCCGGGCGCCCGCATGCGCGTCGCCCTCTCGGCCCTCGCGATGACCGAGTATTTCCGCGACGAGAAGAATCAGGACGTGCTGCTCTTCATCGACAACATCTTCCGTTTCTCGCAGGCCGGCTCCGAGGTCTCCGCGCTGCTCGGCCGCTCGCCCTCCGCGGTCGGTTACCAGCCGACCCTCGCCAACGAGATGGGCCTCCTCCAGGAGCGCATCACCTCGACGAAGAAGGGCTCGATCACCTCCGTGCAGGCCGTTTACGTGCCCGCGGATGATCTCACCGACCCCGCACCGGCGAATACCTTCGCCCACCTTGACTCCACCATCGTGCTGGAGCGCTCCATCGCCGAGCTCGGCATTTATCCCGCGGTCGATCCGCTCTCCTCCGTCTCAAAGGCGCTCCAGATCGATGTCGTCGGCGAGGAGCACTACCACGTTGCCCGCGAGGTGCAGCGTGTTCTCCAGCGCTACAAGGATCTCCAGGACATCATCGCCATCCTCGGCCTCGACGAGCTCTCGCCCGAGGACAAACAGACCGTCTATCGCGCCCGCAAGATTCAGCGCTTCCTCTCGCAGCCGTTCGCGGTCGCGGCCGTCTTCACCGGCACGGAAGGCAAATTTGTTTCCGTCAAGGAGACCGTGCGCGGTTTCAAGATGATCCTCGACGGCCAGCTCGACGATGTCGCCGAGGGCGACTTCTACATGCGCGGCGGCATCGACGAGGTCATCGCCGCTGGCGCCAAGAAATAATTCCATGCCCCTCACGCTCGAAATCGTCACGCCCGAGGCGAAGGTGTATTCCGACACCATCGACTCCGTCGTGGTCCCGACGGTCGAGGGCGAGATTGGCGTCCTGCCCGGCCATATCCCGTTGCTCACCCAGGTCGCGGACGGAGAGCTCCGGGTGACGAAAGGCGGCACTACCCAGTGGCTCGCCATTGGCGGTGGTTTCGCCCAGATTGACGGCGACCGCGTCCGCGTCCTCGCCGAGCACGCGATCACCGAGGAG
>JANMTJ010000080.1:0-2009 GCA_031390295.1 Oleiharenicola sp. | reverse complement strand
GTCTCTTCTCCCGCTCCAATTTACGAAAACCGCTGGTTTCCAGCGGTTTTTTCGTTATCAAGGCCCTCGTGAAAGCCTCCGAATTCTTCACCCTGCCGCCTTCGCTGGCCCGCTTTGCGCCGTTTTTCCCGGCCGGGGTGGCGCCTTGGGACTGGCTGAAGCAGATCGGGGCCGCCTTGGAGGCCGTTCAATTCGGTCCGCTGGAGCAGAAAATCCCCCCCGGCGTCCATGTCGAGGGCCGGGTCTGGCTGCACCCCTCGGTCAAACTGCCGGCCTACGCGACGATCATCGGCCCGGTCTATATCGGGGCGAAGACTGACATCCGCCCGGGAGCCTTCATCCGCAACAACGTCATCGCGGGCGAGGGCTGCGTGCTGGGCAACGCCAGCGAGTTCAAGAACTGCCTGCTGCTCGACGGGGTGCAGGCGCCGCATTATAACTACGTCGGCGACTCCATTCTCGGCAACGGCGCCCATCTCGGGGCCGGGGCCATTTGTTCCAACCTCCGGCTGGACCAGGCGAAAGTGACCGTGAAGCTGGCTGATAAGACCATCGGCACCGGGCTGCGCAAATTCGGGGCCATCCTCGGCGACAAGGCCGAGGTCGGCTGCAACGCCGTGCTGAACCCGGGCTCGTTGCTCGGCCCGCGCGCCCTCGTGATGCCTGCCATGGCCTTCGGCGGCTACCTGCCGGCCAACACCATCGCCCGTGTCCGTCAGACGGTCACCATGATCGCTCGCCGGGATTGATAAATCGTTCTCGTAATCGTTCTCCATCTCGTTCTCTCCTCTTTCACCATTTCCGAGAGAACGAGAATGATTAAGAGCAAGTGTATGAACCAGACATGAGAATCCTTACCGGCATCACGCCTTCCGGCACCCTCCACATCGGCAATTACTTCGGTGCCATGCGCCCGGCCATCGAGCTGCAGGCCGGGGGGGACGCCTACTATTTCATCGCCGACTACCACTCGCTGACGGCGATCACCGACGCGCAGGAACGCCGCGGCTACACCCAGGGCATCGCCCTCGACTGGCTTGCCTGCGGCCTTGACCCGGCCAAGGCCGTCTTCTGGCGCCAGAGCGACGTGCCCGAGGTATGCGAGCTTACCTGGCTGCTTGGTTCGCTCACGCCGATGGGCCTGCTGGAGCGCGCCCACAGCTTCAAGGACAAGACCGCCAAGGGTATCGCGCCCAACTTCGGCCTCTTCGCCTACCCGGTGCTCATGGCCGCCGACATCCTGCTCTACGACACCAACATCGTGCCCGTCGGCCGCGACCAGAAGCAGCACCTCGAGATGACCCGCGACATCGCGATCAAGTTCAACCAGACCTACGGCGACACCTTCGTCGTGCCCGAGGAACGGATCCGCGACGATGTCTCGGGCGTCCCCGGTCTCGACGGGCAGAAGATGTCCAAGAGCTACGGCAACACCATTGAGATTTTCGGCGATGAGAAGGTGCTGCGGAAAAAGGTCATGGGCATCGTCATGGACTCGCGCACGCCGCAGGAGCCGAAGCCCGACGCCGACAAGAACCTCGCCATCCAGCTGCTCCGCCACGTCGCCCCCAAGGATGTCTCGGCCGACTACGAAAACCGGCTGCGCGCCGGCGGCCTTGGCTACGGCGACCTGAAGAAGGCGCTCTTCGAGCACTATTGGAACCACTTCGCCCCGTATCGCGTGAAGCGCGCCGAGCTGGTCGCGAATCCCGACTACGTCGAGAAGGTCCTGCGCGACGGTGCCGAGCGCGCCCGCGCCGTGGCGTCGAAGACGATGGCCCGCGCCCGGAAGAACTGCGGCCTGCGTTGATCAGGATGTAGGGCGGCATCTCCGAATGCCGCCTCTGAAGGCTTAAGATTAGGTGTGGCGGGGTTCGGAGACCCCGCCCTACAATCTCACTCCGTCAGGATTGATGAATATGCCCCACGACCACTCAGACATCGGCCGGAAGCGCCAGCGGGCCGTCTATATCGCCGGGGTGGCCGGGCACCGTCCGGCGGTGCCGGTG
>JANMTJ010000052.1:0-11765 GCA_031390295.1 Oleiharenicola sp. | reverse complement strand
GAAGATGACGATCTATCTCACGGTTGGCGCCATGCTGTCGCTGATCGGCCTGATCGCCCTCTATGTGAAGAGCGGCGCCAACACCTTTGACCTGATCGAGCTGAAGCGCGCCATCGCGGAGGAGGGCCTCCGGGGTACGACACAGAATTACATTTTCGGACTGCTGATGTTCGGCTTCGGCATCCTTGTTTCGCTCTGGCCGCTGCACACCTGGGCCCCGCTGGGCTACGGTGCCGCCCCCAGCTCGACAGCCATGCTGCATGCCGGCGTGCTCAAGAAGTTCGGCCTCTACGGCCTGATCCAGATCGCCCTGCCGCTGCTGCCCGAGGGCGCCGCCCACTGGGCGTGGAAACTCGCGCTGCTCGCGGCGTTCGGCAACGTGCTGGTCATCGGCTTTGTCACCATGGCCCAGCGCGACCTGAAGCAGATGCTGGGTTATAGTTCGGTGATGCACATGGGCTACTGCTTCCTCGGCATCGCGGCCCTCTCGACCATCGGCACCGGCGGCGTGGTGCTGCTCATGGTCGCCCACGGCCTGTCCGTCGCGCTGTTGTTTCTGCTGGCGACCAGCATTCATCACCGCACCCACACTTTTGACATGTCGGAGATGGGCGGGCTGGCGCAGAAGACTCCCGTGCTCGCCGCCTTCTTCGTGACCGGCACCATGGCCAGCATCGGGCTGCCGGGTTTCGCCAATTTCTGGGGCGAGCTGACCGTTTTCGTGGCCCTGTGGAAATTCTCGCCATGGATCACCGCGGTGGCAGTGAGCGGGGTGATCATCTCCGCCATCTACGGACTGCGGGCCGCCGCCCGGGTGTTCTTCGGCCAGCCCACCGAGGCGTTGCAACGCGTCACGGCGCAGCACCCCCCGGCCGACCTCGACTGGTATGAGCGCCTGCCTGCCCTTATCCTGCTGGCCGCGCTCCTGTTCTTCGGGTTCTACCCCAAAGCCCTCTCCCAGCCGGTGGACCAGGCGCTGACTCCGGCCACCCCGCTGTTCACCCCTCTCACTTTCCGCCACTGATTCCCTCCATGTCCACGGAACTACTCAAGGCAGTCGCCGATACCAACCAATGGCTGGCTCTTACGCCGGAAATCATGGTGGCCTGCGCTGCTTTGGCCCTGCTCGTGATCGAGATCTTCACTCCCAAGGAGCAGCATCGCTTCATCCCGCATTTTACGGTGCTGGTGCTGGCGATGGTGCTGGGCAGCGTCATCCTGACTTTCGACCGAACCTGGGGCGGGGAGGAACTGTTCGGTGGCATGATCAAGATGAGTGCGTCCGGCCAGATCGCGCGGATCTTTTTCCTGCTGTCGTCCCTCCTGGTGTGCTTCCTTGCCACCCTCTGCCTGCCGCGCACCCGGATGCCGCGCGTCGAGTTCTATCACATCGTGTTGGTGGTGACGTCCGCCCTCATGCTGCTCGCGCAGAGCAACCACTTCGTGATGTTTTTCGTGGCGCTCGAAACGGTGACGATCGGATTCTACATTCTGGTCAGTTATTTCCGCGACAACGCCCTGACCCTGGAGGCCGGCCTGAAATACCTCGTCTTGGGCGCGCTGAGCTCGGCCATCATGCTGTTCGGCATCGTGATGATCTACGGGGCCGTGGGCCGGGTGGAAATCGACGGCGTGGTGCACACGGGCTTTGAATTTCAGATCGTGGCTGATTACCTGCGGCACAACCCGGACAACTTCCTCGCGGTCGCCGGTGCGCTGCTTGTGCTGGGGGGCGTGGCCTTCAAGATCGGCGCGTTTCCCTTCCAGATCTGGATTCCCGATGTTTACCAAGGGGCACCGACGCCCGTGACGGCCTTCCTCGCCGTTTCGTCCAAGGCCGCCGGCTTTGCCGTGCTGCTGACGCTGGTGCTGAACGTGTTCGCGCCGCTGACCACCGTGCTGGTGCCCGCTCTTTCGTTGCTCGCCGCGGCCACGATCATCGCGGGCAACCTGTCCGCCCTCTCCCAGCGCAATGCCAAGCGTCTCATGGGTCTCTCCGGGGTCTCGCACGCCGGCTACCTGCTGATGGGCGTGATCGCGGCGCTGAGCGTCCCGACGGCGGCCAATGCCGTGTGGTTTTACCTCTTCACCTACCTCCTGGCCTCGATGGCGGTGTTCGGCGTCATGGCCCATATGGCTGGAGCGGATGATACCGCCCAAGAGCTCGATCACTACGAGAAGCTGGCCAAGGAGCGGCCGTTCCTCGGCGCCGTGCTGGCGGTGGGCCTCGGTTCGCTCGCCGGCATCCCGCCGCTCGCCGGGTTCATGGGCAAGCTCCTGATCTTCGTCGCCGCCTTCCAAGCCCACCTCTACTGGCTGCTGGCCGTGGCCATCATCGGCGTCGTGCTCTCGATTTACTACTACTTCGGCTGGATCAAGGCGGCCTGGTTCGAGACCTGGTCGCCCAATCCCGCCGGGTCGCAGGTCCCGTCCCATCCCGTCACGACCCCTTCGCTGCTTGGCCGCGCCGTCCTGACCGCCCTGGCTCTGGCCACGGTGATCCTCGGCTTCTATCAGCAGCCGCTGACGAGCTGGCTGCTGCCTTAATCTCGCGCTCCCGCGGAGATTTTCTTCGCCAACGCGGGTTGCCTTTCTAGATTCGGGCCCAACGCAGGAACACGCACTGCTCGGGCCGACCGTCGCGAAATGTTCCACCGCAGTTGCTCCCTTGAACTTCGAAGTCAAAAACCACCCCGGTTGGCCATCGGTCGCCATCTGTTGCGTTGGGTTTGGCCTGGTGGTGCTGCTCCTGCTCCCGGCCGGAGTGACGGTGATGAATGATGACTTCGGGTATCTCGGTTCGGTGCTTGAGACGATGCGACGCGGGCGGCCCTGGACTGATGACTGGCTGGAACCCTGGGCGGCTTCGCTCTCGGTCATTTCCGCGGTCGTCTGGCAATTGACCGGGAGTTTCCTGATTGCAACGCAAGGACTGCAGGCCCTGCTGGGCGCCGCCAGTGCCGGGGGTGCGTATGTGCTGTTCCGCGCGCTGGAAGTGCCGCGTGGTCGCAGCTTGCTTCTGTCGTTTCTGCTTTTGACGGGGCCAACTGCCCTGTGGAAGCAGATCGAATTCACCGCGATGGTGCTTTATCTGCCCTGCCTGTTCTGGGCCATCTGGGCTGCGCTAAAGGGGCGCTGGGGACTGTTTTTCATTGCCTGGTTCCTCGCCTTCTCCAGCAGGCAGAGCGCATTGGTCTGGCTGGCGCTGCCAGCCTGGAGTTGTGTGCGCGGATGGTTCTCCGGCGGGGCACCGGCAAAAGACTGGCAGGCTCCAGCTTGGGCGCTCGCGGGAGCCCTCCTGGGCGTCCTGTTGCTGCAGCAGGGCATGAATGAAAGCCATGCCCAGAAAATGCTGACCGCCCATGCGTGGACGAGAATGGAGCTTTCTTATACGATTCGAAACGTCGCGCTGGGAATCATTGTCTGGCTGACGGCCGCCGGATGGGGCGCGCTTCTGAAGGCGGCAAACGCGGCAGGCCGGTCCCTTGGGCCAGTGGAACCGCGGCGGGTTCTCGCCGTATTGGCTACGGTTACGGGAGTGGCGGTGTTGAGCGCATCCTTCTTTCCCATCTATATCGAACACGACGGCTATACGGGAGGAATGGGGCGGTTGTACGTGGGCACGGCGCTGGCCGCCGGCATTGCCGGTTGGTTGCTCGCGCCGGGCGCGATTCGGCCTGGATTCGTGTTGGCCGGTCTGGGCGCATTGGCTCCCCTCGCGCTGCGCACCAACACTTGGGACTACTACTATCTGGACATCGCCTTGTTGGGCCTTGCGGCGATGGACGTGCCCAAGGTCAAGTCCCAGGCCCGGCCGGCGGTGTGGCCGCTGGGCTGGCTCGTGCTGGCCCTGGTGACGGCATATCATCTACAGTTTGCCTGGTATCTCAAATGCCGGGTGGATCGGGAGTACGCCATTAACGTGCTGACCGAGCGGGCGCTGCGGGAGAAACAACTGGCGATCGCGGACATCGGCCATGCCTCCCATGGTTTCATCGGATGGCAGCTACACCCGCATTACATCGCCAGCGAAGGACGTGAGGATGTGAACACAGGCGCATTCACGCGGTACCTGCGCCGGGGCGCCGCAACGGTGCAGTTCAGTCCATTGCGCTTCTGGCGCGACTCGCAAACGCTCCTGCGGCTGAGAGACGTCGATGAGAAGCACGTTGTCACCAGCGATGTTTTCAGGGTGGGCTGGCTTTGGTATCAGCATACCGGCATTGTGCGGTCCGCGCCCCCGGACATCGGCCCGGCTGAGATCCCCGAGCCCCGCCCCCCGATTGAGCGGCGCATGCTGCCCTTGGACGACCGGGAATGGCGCGCCGCCCGGCGCTAGCCCGATGGCGGGAGGCCCCTGCGACCAAGGCCGCAGCAACACCGCATTTCGATGTGATTTTATTCGCTCCGAAACGTGAAAGTGTTTCGAGTTTCGCGCACATGAAGGTAACCGGACTAGCCATTGTGCCGCCTCCCGCGGCCGCCAATCTGCCCAAGGTAACACCCGAATTGCTGGCCTCCGTGCTCGCCCGGTATTCGCGGAGCAACGATGGCCTGGCGAAGATCCTGGAGAAGGTGGACATCGCCAACCCGGACGAGTCCATTGACCGCATCCTCAAGTTTGTGGACTACGGCCATGCCTCGATCGGCGGCCTGACCGGCGGTCTGGCAATCGCGCTCGACGACGTCTCTATGTGGCTGGCTTACAAGATATTTGAGATCGCGCAGATGGCCGACGGCCAGGAATCGAGCACGCGGTACATCACGATGTCGGCGGCCAACCTGCCGACGGCGGAGCAGATCGGCCTCCCGGCCGACCTGGCGCCGCGCTGGTCTGCGCTGCTGGCAAAGGCCTTTGCCGCCTACCACGCGGAATACACCCGGCTCGACCAGCTGGCCCTGGCGAATCCGGACCTCGTGCGGCTGCCCAAGGACGCCAAGCCCGCCGTGGTCACCCGGCTCCGGAAAAACTACGCGCTCGACCGGGCCCGCTACTTCATCCCGCTCGCCACCCGCACCAACCTCGGCCTCGTGCAGAGCTCGCGGATGTGGGCGCTGACCGTGAAGCAGCTCGATTCGCTGCCGATGCCCGAGGCGCAGTCCGCCGCGAAATTGATTCGCGACGAACTGATGAAGCTGTCCCCGCGGTTGATGCGCCACAGTTCGGCCGAAACATCCTACCAGGCGCAGGCGCAGCAGGAGCTGGCGGAGAGCCTCAAGCTCGGGCTCGCCCGGCTCTCGACCCGTCCGCTGGCCGACGAGGTGTGGGTCAAGGTTGACCGGGACTCACCGCCGTGGCTGCGCGAGGAACAGCCGCTCGCGGAGGCACTGCGGCACCGCGCCAATCGTTACGGCTACCAGGGCAAGGCCACGCGTCGCATGCGGGTGAGCTTTGCCTGGAACAACATGGCGGTCGCCGAGCTGCGCGATCTCAACCGGCACCGCACGGGTCACCGCTACACGCCCTTGATCCAGGCCGGGTTTTACCTGCCCCCGGAGATCACGCATGCGGCGCATCAGGGTCTGCTCGACGAACAGGCCGCGCTGACCCGCGAGCTGATGCAGCGGGGTTCGCCCGCCTATGTTTATTCACTGCTCCTGGGGGCGCAGACACCGTTCGAACACAGCACGCACGCCGACAAGTTCATCTACGAGGCGGAACTGCGCACCGGCATGGGTGCCCACTTCCGCTATGCCGAGCACCTTAGTGCGGTGCTGAGGGAATTCACCCGGCAGGTTCCCGAGGCTAAAGACTGGGTCATAGAGGGCACCGCCGAGCCAGAATAGGCTTGCCGCTGTTTTTTACTGAAACGACCATCGGGCAGTGCCGTTGCCTATGCCCCATCGAGCAATTTTAAGCACCCTGGTCATCCTGATCGGCACCCTGTCGGGATCCGCTGCTCCGGTCACTACCGCCGCCCGGAACACCGAGTTTCAACCCCGCTCGACGCTGAACCTGCACGTGCTTAAGCCGGCGCAGGCCAGGATTCTCGGGAGAGAGCAGCTGGTCACTTTCAACGGGCAGAGAATAGCCCCGGTCTGGCAGGCCCCGACCGTCATCAAACTGAGTCGCACGGCATTCAGCCGACCGGACGGCGCCGCGGTGCGGCCCGCCGTGATCAAAGCCGCGGGAGGCGGCTGAGCACCATGAGCGGGAGCTTTAAAATTCTGCAGTTCAACATGCAGTTTGGCCAACCCTGGGACGACGCCTATCCCGACCACGCGCCCATCAACCTGCAGCGCACCATTGATGAGATCCGCACCCACAACGCCGACATCTTCATGCTGCAGGAGGTCGAGAAGGCCTTGCCCGGCGGGGAACAGGCCGAGCCACCGCCCCATTTCACGCGGCTCCAGCAGGAATTCAAGGGCTACGACAGTTACTTTTGCTACCCCAAGCCGGATCCGCGCGAACTCCCTTTCGGCATCGGGCTGGCCATCTTTTCCAAGCAGCCCCTGCGGGAGCACATCTGCGAGAACCTGCCGTCGCCCCCGGTGGAGTTCGATTTCTTCGGCGAAAAGAAAACACCCACCGACCGCCTGCTCATCGGCGTGACGACCACCATGGCCGGCCGGAGCGTGCGCCTGTTCAACACCCATCTGCTGGCGTTCTTCATGTTGAAATCGAGCAGCGAGTCCCACCGGGAGCAGCGCAAGCTCGTCGAGGAACAGCTGCGCGCCACGGCGGCCATGCCGACCCTGCTCACCGGGGACTTCAACGTGAGCAAACACGAGTCGCTCATCCAGCAGTTTGCCGAGGCCGGTTACCAGACGGTGCAGTCCAGGGAGATCACCTGGCGCCGCCGGCCCTATGTGCTCGACCACATCTTCTACAATGACTGGCTCAAGCCGGTCAGCTGGGAGGTCAAGCCGACGATGTCCTCAGACCATCACGCGCTGTCCGCCGTCTTTGAGTTCGCCCGTTAAGCCCGCTTGGCCCGGCGCACACGTTCCTTCTCTTCCTCGCGTTCTTCCTCGAGCCGGGCCTTCTCCCCGGTGATCTGCTTCCGGATCTTGTCAGCCTCGTCGATATTTCGCGCGGCCAGGACTTCGCCGAGCTGCTGCTTCAGGAAGATTTCCCGCTCGGCAAGCTTGCCCTGGTAAACCCGGTCGACCTCGGCCAGCCGGGCCTTCTGCCCGGCGCTCAGGGGCGCGGCAGCGGGATCGGCCTTCGCAAGGCGCTCCATGGCGAGTTCGTAGGCGCTTTTCATGGAGGCAGGCTGGGTGGCTCTCAGCCGAACTTCACGCCCAAAATCAGCAGCAGGACGAGCCCCAGAAAGGGCGGCCAGAAGCCGCCATACCGGCGTGACCAGCGACCGGCCGCGCAGGCGAGCATGATTGCGGTCATCAGCCCCAAGGCCAGCGGGGCCAGCCACTCCGCCCGGTAATGGGCCGGGAAAAATACCCCGGGCAGGGCGGTGCCGCGCTGGAGCAGCCAGTCGCTCCCGATGATGATGATCGCGGCGGATGAATTGAAGAGCGCGCTGAGCGGGAGCACTCCCGCCAAGCCGGTGACGAGCGCGAGAAATCCGGCCACGATGGCGAGCGAGGACAGCGGGATGATGACCAGATTGGCCAGCAGCGAACCGGGGGAGAATAGCCCGAAGAATCCGATGCCGGAAGGCGTGCTCGCCAGAAAGGCCACCCAGCAACCGGCGGCCGCTGTGATGACCTTCCGACCACACCAGTTGATCGTGGCATGCCACCAGTGCCAGTCTCCTTTGGGCAGAAAGGCGAAGGGTTGCCAGTGAGTGAGCCACGCCTCGGCCAAGGGCCGGCCCATGACGATCAGGGCGGCCACGACGGAATAAGACATCTGGAAGCCGGTGCTGAACAGTTGCAGCGGATCAAGGAGCAGCGTGAACAGTGCCGAGGCCGCCAGCGCCGCGAGGGCATTGCCGGGCAGGCGGAATACCCGGGAGGCGAGCAGAAACGCGATCATCAGGAAGGCCCGCATGGCGGGCGAACTGGCCCCGGTGATCTCCACATACAGCCAGAGCACAGGCAGCGTGACCATCACGGCGGGTCGGCGCGGCAGGCGCAGGAACCGGAGCAGGCTTTGCAGCGCCAAGGCGATCACCCCGACATGCAGCCCGCTGATGGAGAAGATGTGAAAGGTGCCGCTCCGCATGAAGGCATTCTGCTGCTCCGAACTCAACTCGGCCTTCTCCCCAAGCAGCATGGCGAGATAGAGCGACAGGGTTTCAGGGTGCGATTCCAGCCGGTAACGCAAAATCGATTCCAACCGGTCCTGCGCGGCCCCGCAAAAGACCTGAAACCGCCCGGGTGGTGCCACCTCGCGTTGCACGTGGGCCCGGGTGAGGCGGTGGCGAATGCCGAGATTGGCGAGGTAGTCGTTGAAGCCGCCGGCGGATTCGTCCCGTGGCAGCTGTTCGAGGATGCCCTGAATCAGGTAACGGCCCGAGCGGTGGGGCGGGTAGCTGATCCGGCGGATCGACGAATAGTAAATCCGGCGACCAACCAGTTCGCGATCGGCTTCGCCGGTGGCGGTGATCGTAGCCAAACCGGTGAGGCTGCGGGCCCGCGGCGAGGCCGGGAAGCTCTGCCAGACCTCCATGGTCACGGTGATCTCACGGGGCGGACGAGTTTCTGCTTGGTGCAACCCCGGGTAGCGGGCGTGCAACAGTCCGAAGCCGGAGAGCCCGATGGAGATAAGGAGGCAAATCATCCAAGTCTTGGTCCAGTTCGCGAACGCCGCGCCGATGGCCGCAGACCCGGTGAACCAGGCCACCACGACGCAGGGCCACAAGCCGGCAGCCGGCGGGGACCAGTGGCTGGCAGCGGTGAGCCCGGCCATCAGCGGCAACAACAGCCACAAGAGCGGGGCACGGAATTGCAGGGCGGGCGAGGGCATGCGGGAATTGCGCCCTGGCCCGGGCAGGCACTGGGGAGCCAATACCATTGCCCGACCCCTTCAAACTTGTTTCTCCAACCATGGGGCGCACACTGCCCGACGCATGGCCCGCCCCGCAGACGACACCAGTTCACTCTTCGAGGACGATAAGCCGTCCACTTCCGTGCATCCCACCGCGAAGTCCCTCGCCCTGCAGCCACTGGCCGCGCGGATGCGCCCGCGCCAGCTGAGTGAAATCGTCGGCCAGGAGCACATCCTGCAGTCCGGCAACCTGCTGCCGCGTCTGATTGCCAGTAACCGGTTCGGCAGCCTGCTGTTTTACGGGCCGCCGGGTTGTGGCAAGACGAGCCTGGCCGAGGTCATTGCCCGCGTGACCAAGAGCCGCTTTGTCCGCATCAACGCGGTCATGTCCAACGTGGCCGAGTTGCGCGAAGTGCTCGCGATTGCCCGGCGGCAGCCCGAGGCGGCGACAATACTGTTCATCGACGAGTTGCACCGGTTCAACAAATCACAGCAGGACCTGCTGTTGCCCGATGTGGAGGAGGGCAACGTGCGACTCATCGGCGCGACGACGCACAATCCCGGTTTCTATGTCAACCCGCCGCTGCTCAGCCGCAGCCACCTGTTCCGGCTCGAGCCGCTCTCAGCTGCGGCCGTCGCCGGGGTGTTGCGCAACGCGCTGACGGACACGGAGCGCGGACTGGGCACCCGGAGGCACACGGCCGACGACAAGGTGCTGAACGATCTCGCCGTGCTGTGCGACGGCGACCTGCGGCGCGCCCTCAACGCACTGGAAGTCCTTGCCCTCAGCCTGCCGGAGCAAGCGGCGATCGCGGAGAAAGAACTGGAGCTATTCGCCCGCGAGCGGCGCATCCGCTACGACGCTGATGAGGACGAACATTACGACACCATCTCCGCCTTCATCAAAAGCTGCCGGGGCAGTGATCCGGATGCGGCGATGTACTGGCTGGCAAAGATGCTGGCCGGAGGTGAAGACCCGCGCTTCATTGCGCGCCGGCTGGTGATCCTGGCCAGTGAGGATGTGGGACTGGCCGACCCCCAGGCCCTGCCGCTCACCGTGGCGGCGCATCATGCCTGTGACTTCATCGGCTTGCCGGAGGCGGAACTGACCCTGGCGCACGCCACCCTTTATATCGCCACGGCGCCGAAGAGCAATTCGGCCACCCTCGCACTGGCCGAGGCGCACCGGTTGTTGAAGGAGCAGCCCGTGCAGACAATTCCCCCGGCCTTGCGCAGCAAAAGCGGCCAGGCCAACAAGCGGATCGGCCAGGGGCAGGGCTATCTCTACGCCCACGATTTTCCGGAAAATATCACTGGTCAGGCGCACCTTCAGAATCCTGCACCCATTTACAACCCCAAGACGGCGGGATGGGAGGCCAAGATTGCAGATAGGCTCCAGCGCTGGCGTGAAATGCGTGCGAAATTGGGTCAGTAACCCGTCCGGCCGACCAACCCGGGCTTGCAGGCCTCCATGGGTGGAACTATCGTTGGGGGCATGAAAACCATCGCCGCTTTTCTCTGTCTCACTTTTGCCACCAGTCTTGCCCAAGCGCAGCTCAGTCCCGGCGTGAACAACGCGGCCAACAAAGCCGTGATCGAAAAACCTGCTGAGACCAACGCGGGAGTCGCGAAACAGACGGATCCCAAGGCTGCGACGGCCAAGAAAGAGGCCAAGAAAGAGGTTAAGAAAGAGGAGCTGCCCAAAATTCCCGGTATGGAGATTGCCCGGCCCAATGGCACTTTCCTCGGACTCGAGGTGGTCGGGGGCAATTTCAAACTTACCTTCTACGACAAGAAGAAGAAGGCGATGGGCGTTGACGTCACTCGCGCCACGGCACGCTGGCCCAATCCTCGTTCACCCGGCGACAATCGCACGGTCCTCAACGGCAATGGCACCGCCCTGGTGGGTGCGAAGCCGGTGCTGCCGCCCTTTAATTTCAACGTCTTCCTGACCCTGCTCAAGGGTGAGGGTGATGAGGCCAAGGCGGTCGAGACCTACACGGTGGCGTTCCGCGGGTGACCCAGCCGGGATTTGACAGCCGGGGGCGGGCTCAGGATGCTGCCACCCTTTCGCCATGTCCAACCCCCTGCCATTTGACTCCGTCGAGACCGCAATCCAAGCGATCGCGGCCGGCGGACTTGTCATCGTAACCGACGACGAAGGCCGCGAGAACGAGGGCGACCTCGTGCTGGCTGCCGAAAAGGCGACACCCGAGCTGGTGAACATGATGATCCGTCACGCCCGGGGACTGATTTGCGTGCCGATGACCGAACCGCAGTTAAGGCGGCTCGGCATCAACCCGATGGTGCAGCAGAACCGGGAGGCACACGGCACGGCCTTCACCGTGTCAGTAGATGCCGCCGAGGGCATCACCACGGGGATCAGTGCCTTTGATCGCGCCCGGACCATCCAGTTGCTGGCAAACCCGGACACACGCTCCGACGAGCTGGTGCAGCCCGGACATATTTTCCCGCTATGCTCACGACCCGGCGGCGTACTGGAAAGGGCCGGGCACACCGAAGCGGCGGTGGACCTGGCGGCATTGGCGGGACTGCGGCCGGCGGGTGTGATCTGCGAGGTCCTCAGTGAGGACGGCACCATGGCGCGGCTGCCCCAGTTGCTGGAATTCAAGCGGCAGCATGGCCTGCCCCTCATTTCCATCACGGCCCTGATTGAATACCGCCACCGGCGGGAGAAATTGGTCGAGCAGGTGGCGCAGCGGCCCTTTTCATCGGAATACGGCGAGTTCACCCTGCATGTCTTCCGCAGCAAGGTGGACGGCAGGCATCATCTCGCCTTCACGATGGGTATACTTGACGGTTCGCCGACCCTGGTCCGGGTGCACACCGAGAACCTGCTGAGCGATGT
>JANMTJ010000022.1:0-7980 GCA_031390295.1 Oleiharenicola sp. | reverse complement strand
CGTGCCCGTGCCGAGGCGGAAGTAGTTCGGCTTGTCCTTGAGCGCCTGCGCGAGCGTGGTGGCGTTGACCCACGAGATCGGGGCATAACCCCAGTACGGATCGAGGCCGTAATAGGTGGAGTCGAGGTAGGGCAGCGCGCTGTCGTCCGCCGTGTTGGCTGTGCCGTCCGCCCCGAGGAAGGTGTAGTCGTTCTGCTGGCGGATGTTGTCGCGGGTTTCCTCGCGGATGTCGCCGCCGATCTTGACGCTGAAGGGGAAGGACAGGTTGAACTGCTTTTCCACGTCGGCCTTGATCTGCTTCATGGTGGCGGAACCGTCCAGCGGATCGTCGCGCAGGGTGTTGATGCGGTAGTTGGCCAGGTTGCGATCGTCGATCTTGTTGCCGGCGGTGTCGCGGGCGAACCAGACGATGCCGGGGGACGGGTCGCCGTTGATGTTGAAGGCGCTTACGGTCGAGACACCCTGCAGCACCGTGCCGATGTTGGAGAAGTGGTTGCGGCCCAGCGCGCGGTACCAGCTGCGCGACAGCGCATAGGAGGCGCCGGCGGTGGCAGTCCAGTCGCCGCTCTTGTACGTGTAGTTCAGCTTTCCCGAAAACGTATTCCCCAGCTTGTCCCGGAACGAGCTGCCCTGGGTCACGCCGCCGCGGCCTTTGGCGCTGGTCACATAGCTCGGGCCCCACTGCAGCGGATTTCCGCCCGCCGGGTTGGACACCGGGTTGGTGCCCACATCGAAGTTAAGGTTACGATTGCCGAAAAACGACTTGTAGTAGTTGTTCTGGACGCCGAACGAGATCACCTGGGTGCTGGTCGCCTTCCAGTCGGCCTTGATGCCGAGCGAATTGCGGTTGGTCGTCTTGGGGCCGTCCTGCACCTGGAACTGCTGGAGGTAGGGGTTGGCGGTCGTTGCGCCAGCCTGGGCGAAATTCCACGTCGGCTGCCAGCGGTGCTGCTCGACATGCTGGTTGGACGACAGGCCGGTGATGACGAGGCCGAAGGTGTCGCTGAGCGGCAGGGTGTAGTCGAAATCAAGGTTGGGGAGGACCTTCCAGGTGGACTGGCCGGAAGCCGGTCCCGGGGTCTTCGTCACGTTGAGGTTCTCGCTGTTGGCGTTGAGATACAGGCGATAGTTGAACTGGGCGCCCCGGCGCTCGAAGGCATTTTTCGACACGAAGTTGATGGTGCCGCCAAGCGAGTCGGAAGGCATGTCCGGGGTCGGAACCTTGGTGACCTCGGAGCGAGAGGTGTTGTTGATCGACACCTGCTCGAACTCGAAGATGCGGTTGGACGAGCCGGAGGCCGAGCTGGTCATGCGCATGCCGTCCCAGTACACGTTGGTGAACTGCGAAGCGAAGCCGCGCACCGACACGGTGCGCACGTCGGCGGCCACGTAGTCGACCGTGATGCCGGGCAGGTACTTCAGGAACTCGCCGGGGTTGCCCTCGTTCACGCTGCCGAAGGAGTCGGAGGACATGACCACCTTGATGTTCTTCGCGTAGCGCTGCTCGTTGGTGGACAGGGCGTCGCCCTCGTACTCGCGCTGGCTCTCGACCACGAAGGTGTCGAGCTTGATGACCTTCTCGTCACCGTAACGATCCTTGCTGGTGAGGTCGAAGTTCGCGGACTGGGTCTGGCCGGCCGTGACGGTCACAGTGGCGGTCTCGGTATCCAGGCCGGTGTAACCGGCCTGCACCCGGACATCGCCGGCGGGGACGTTGTCGAAGCGGTACCCACCGAATTCATCGGTGAAGGTTTCCTGGTTGGTGCCCTCGATCGTCACGCGGGCGTTGTTGAGGTAGCGGCCGTTGCCGGCGTTCAGCACCCGGCCTTCAATCGAGCCGGTGCCGGCCTGGGCGAACAGTGCCGCCGGGAGGGAAAGACCAATGATAAGAGCGGCCAGAATCAGCCGCTGAATGATGCCTGATCCGAAGGTGCGGACCTGGCCGGGTTGCATGTGGGTTTGCATGGGTGGGGTGGTATGGGTGACGAGGGATGAGGGGGTAACTGCAGCGGGCACAAAGCGCCGCCACAGGGTCAGGGTAGCTACCATTACGGTCGTGGGTTGGGGATTAGGGTGCGTGAAGCTCACCGGACTGGCTGGTGGGGTGATGAGTTTCACTAATGAACTTGCTATTCATATTTGAACTCAACAGCTTCACCCGCAAGAAAAAAATCACCCCACCCCGGTTTTCCGCCGAGCCTTTCCCCGCCCCTTCATGCATCGCCTGACCTTACCCGCCGAAGACAGCAACTCCCTCGAACGCTACGTGATTCCCAATCTGCGCAATGCGTGCTGGATCATGAAGCTGCTGGCCCAGCACCCCGACGGGCTCAAGGCCGCGGAAATCGCCCGCACCCTGAAGATACCGGTGACCACCACCCTGCGCATCATGGCCACCCTGCAGATCGAGGGCTACGTGCGCAAAATGGAAGGACGCTTTGAGCTGGGTCCGGTGTTAATCCACCTCGGTAACGCCTCGCTGGCCGGGACCGAGATCCGCACCGCGGCCCTGCCAGTCCTGCAGGAGCTGACCGCGCGCACGGACGAGACCGCCCATCTGGCCATCCCGTGCGATGATCATTCGCTGATCGTGGCCGTGCAGGACAGCCCCCACCCCTTGCGGGCGGCCTCTCGCCCCGGCTCCCTCACCGAGCTGCATTGCTCCTCCACCGGCAAGACCTTCATCACGTTTCTGCACCATAACCGCCTCGAGGAATTGTTCGGCAAGGGCCGCCTCACCAAGCGCACCGCCCACACCCAGGACACCCTGGCGGAGGTCAAGAAGGAGGCCGCCGTCACCCGCAAGCGCGGTTACAGCCTCGACGACGAGGAATTCAACCTGGGCGTGCGCTGCCTCGCCGCCCCGGTCTATTCCTCCACGGGCACCGTGGTCGCGGCGATCGGCATCACCGCCGCCACCGTGAGGTTCACGCGCGAACGCATCCCGGAGATCGGCGCCATCGTGGTGGAATCCGCCGCACGGCTGTCGCGCCTGATGGGCTACCAGGCCCGCTGATCCGCCCGGATCAAAATGGCTGGGCGCGCTGGCACAGCTGCACCGGCACCCCCCACGGGTCGCGCAGCATCACGAGGCGGGTACCGTCGGGCAGCACCTCTTCCACGACCAGCGTGGCCCCGGCCTGCAGCAACCGCGCCTGTTCCGTCTTCGTGTCCGCCACGGCAAGGGCGAAATGCACCCGCAAGGGATGCTGTGCCGCATATTCCGGGATGGGATCCGCCGGGTTGGTGTAAAGCTCGAGGAAGACCCGGCCTGAGGAGTCGGCGAGAAAATGCGTGAAGGGTGCGTCCGGCTTGGCCCGCATCACCTTCAGGCCAAGATGCTCGACATACCACGCTGCCGTGGCGCGGACGTCGGGCACGTTGAGGGCAAAATGCTCAAATCTCATGGCGGATCGGGGGCGAAGAACCGGGAATAGCTCCAGGTTCATTAGTTAACCGATGGTTCATCCCTGAATTATTCTGGGCTTGCCGCAAGGAGAATATCCTCTGTCGATAGTTGCTTGCTCGCGCCGGTTGGTCCGCTGCCCCAGCTCTCTGTGGTGTCGCACTCCGGCCCCGCCCTGCCCCCATGAACAAGACCGCAATACTTGCCCAGCTCAAGGCCCAGAAGGTCATCGCCCTCATCCGCGCCGACAACGCCGACAACCTCCTCGGCTGTGCCCGCGCCCTCCTGGCTGGCGGCCTCGGGGCCATCGAGCTCACGATGACCACGCCCGGGGCCATCGAGTTGTGCGCCAAGGTAACGAAGGAACTGCCCGATGTCCTTCTCGGTCTCGGCACCGTCCTCGATGCGGAGACGGCCCGACGCGGCATCGCCGCGGGCGCCAAGTTCATCGTCACCCCGGCCGTGCGTCCCGAGGTCATCAAGGCCTGCAACGCCGCCGGCGTGCCCGTCCTCTCCGGCGCGCTCACGCCCACCGAGGCCTGCACCGCCTGGGATGCCGGCGCCGATGTCATCAAGATTTTTCCCGCCGAGTTCTTCGGCCCCGCCTACATCAAGTCCCTCAAGGGGCCCTTCCCGAAGATGGAATTCCTGCCCACCGGCGGCGTCACCCCCGAGACGGTCGGTGACTTCCTCAAGGCCGGGGCTTTCGCCACCGCCGCCGGCTCCGCCCTCGTCGCGCCCGCTGCGCTGCAGTCCGGCGACTGGGCCGCCATCACCGCCCGCGCCAAGCAGTTTGTCGCGGCCGCCAACGCGGCCAGATAATCCTTCTCGTTCTCTTTCTCCAAATCTTTCTCTTTTCCCATGAGCCTCAAAATCCGTCCCGCCAAAGAATGTGCCTTTGACCAGATCTCGCTTGGCGAGGTCATGCTCCGTCTCGATCCCGGCGAGGGCCGCATCCGCACCGCCCGCTCGTTCTCAGTCTGGGAGGGCGGCGGCGAATACAACACGTCCCGCGGCCTCCGCAAATGCTTCGGCCTGAAGACGGCCGTCGTCACCGCCTTCGTCGACAACGAGGTCGGCCATCTCGTCGAGGATTTCATCATGCAGGGCGGCGTCGCCACCGACTTCATCAAGTGGCGCGAGGACGACGGCATCGGCCGCACCGTGCGCAACGGCCTCAACTTCACCGAGCGCGGCTTCGGCATCCGCGGCGCCGTCGGCAATCCCGACCGCGGCCACACCGCCGCCTCGCAGCTCAAGCCCGGCGACATCGACTGGGACCATATCTTCGGGAAGCTCGGCGTGCGCTGGTTCCACACCGGTGGCATCTACGCCGCGCTCTCCGCCTCCACCGCCGAACTGACCGTCGAGGCCGTCAAGGCCGCCAAGCAGCACGGCACCATCGTCAGCTACGACCTCAACTACCGTCCCTCGCTCTGGAAGACCATCGGCGGCCTCAAGAAGGCGCAGGAGGTCAACCGCGAGATCGCCAAGAACGTCGACGTCATGATCGGCAACGAGGAGGACTTCACCGCCTCACTCGGCTTTGCCGTCAAGGGCGCCGAAGACCTCAAGCACATCGAGACCGATGCCTTCAAGGCGATGATCGAGACGGCCGTGAAGGAGTTCAAAAACTTCAAGGTCGCCGCCACCACGCTGCGCCACGTCCACACCGCGACGAAGAACGACTGGAGCGCCATCCTCTGGCACGCCGGCAAGTTTCACGAGAGCAAGAAATACCCGGGGCTCGAGATTCTCGACCGCGTCGGCGGCGGCGACTCGTTCGCCTCCGGCCTGCAGTTCGGCTTCCTCGAGTTCAACGACGCCCAGAAGGCGGTCGAATACGGCGCCGCCCACGGCGCGCTCGCCTCGACCACCCCCGGCGACACCTCAATGGCCACGCGCAAGGAGGTCGAGAAGACCATCGGCGGCGGCGGCGCCCGCGTCGTGCGCTGATCTGTTCACTGTTTTACTGTCCTCCAAAAGCCCGGGCTTCACCGCCCGGGTTTTTTGCTCTTCTCTGGGGCTGCAATTCCCGCGAAGCCTTTGCCAAGCGATGCGCTGACGGTACGCCCGACCGGGCCTACCTTGACTGACGGTGCCGCCGCACCCCCGTGGCGGCACGTCCGTGCATCCGCCATGAAAACCAGCCGTCGTGATTTCCTGAAATCGGGCCTCGCCGTTGCCGCCACCGTCTCGGCCGGCAATTTCGACCGGCTCCTCGCCGCCGAGGCCCCCGCCGCCGCCCGGCCGCTGCTCGTCGCCGTGCGCGACGGCAGCCGCACCGCCATGCTCGACCGCGCCCTAGCCGAACTCGGCGGCATCGGCCAATTTGTCCGGCCGGGCCAGACTGTCGTCATCAAGCCCAACATCGGCTGGGATGTGCCGCCGGAACGGGCGGGCAACACCCACCCGGAGCTGGTCGGCCGTCTCGTGGCCCTGTGCCGCGAGGCCGGCGCGAAGTCGGTCAGCGTCTTCGACCACACCTGCGACCAATGGCAGCGGTGCTACGCGACGAGCGGCATTGAAAAGGCCGTCGTCGCCGCCGGGGGCGTGATGGTGAACGGCGACGACCGGGCCATGTACCGCCGGATCGACATCCCCCGCGGCGTGAAGCTCCGCGAGGCGGAGGTGCACTCGCTCGTGCTCGACAGCGACGTCTATTTCAACGCGCCCATCCTCAAGCACCACAGCGGCTCGTCGATGACCGCGGCCATGAAGAACCTGATGGGCGTCGTCTGGGACCGCCGCTTCTATCACAGCAACGACCTGCACCAGTGCATCGCGGACTTTGCCACCTTCAAGGCGCCGACGCTGAACATCCTCGACGCGTACCATCCGATGGTGCGCAACGGCCCGCGCGGCCGCTCCGAGACCGACGTGGTGGAGCTGCGCAGCCTGCTCGCCTCGGCCGACATGGTCGCGCTCGACTCCGCCGCCGCCCGGATGCTCGGGCAGGATCCCGCCGCCATCCGGCACATCCCGCTCGCCGCCGCCCTGAAGGTCGGCACCATGGATCTCGACGCGGTGGAAATCCGGCGCATCAAACTCGCCTGAGCCATGCGGCACAGCCCGCTCAAGCCGGTCAGGCTCGCGCTCGCGGTCGTCGTCCTGACCGGATTCAGCGCCGCCTTTCTCGATTTCCGCGGCCTGGTGCCGGCCCGCCTCGTCCACTGGCTGGCGGCGGTGCAATTCACCCCCTCGCTGCTGGCGCTGGGTTCCGGCCTGGCCGCCGGGCTGGTCCTGCTCGTCATCCTCGGGATGACGCTCGCCTTCGGCCGCGTGTATTGCTCCACCGTCTGCCCGCTCGGCTTGTTGCAGGATGGCTTCGCCCGGCTGGCGGCGTGGCTGCGCCCACACCGCCGGTCGCTGCCGTATGCCAAGCCCAACCACTGGCTCCGCTACGGCATCCTCGGCGCCTGCGTGCTCACTCTCGCCGGGGGCGCCGGGGCCATCGCGTACTCCCATGCCGATCCCTACAGCATCTTCGGGCGCATTTTCTCCGGGATTATCCGCCCCTTGGTTGTCGCCGCAAACAATGAGCTCGTCGCTCCCGCGCAGGGTCTCGGTCAACAGTGGCTCTATCGTGTCACCACACCCTGGCCCGGCCTCGGCGTGTTGCTGCCGGCCGGGCTTGCCTTGGTTGTCTTGGTCGTGCTCGTCGCGTGGCGCGGACGCCTCTACTGCAATACGCTGTGCCCCGTCGGGACCGTGCTCGGCCTGCTCGCCCGCCACGCGGCCTACCGCCTGACCATCGACCCGTCCGTCTGCCGCAAATGCACCGAGTGCCTGCGTTCGTGCAAGGCCCAATGCCTCGACCTCCGCACGGGCCGCATCGACGCCTCGCGCTGCGTGGCCTGCTACAACTGCATCGCGGCCTGTGCGGACCACGGCATCGCCTACCGTTTTGCGTGGAAGCGATCGCGGGTCCCGTCGCCGGCCGCTCCGGTCGTCGCGCTTGAGCCCGACCGGCGGCGCCGCACGTTGCTGGCCGGGGTGTTCCTGCTCGTCCCGGCGGTCTCGTTGCGCGCCGCCGGGACTGCTTTGTCCTCGCCGACAGCGGAACCGCGCCGGCCCGCCAGCCCGCCGGGTTCCCTGAACGTCCGGCGCTTTCTCGATCGCTGCACCGCCTGCCAGCTGTGCGTCAGCGCCTGCCCCACGCAGGTGCTGCAGCCGGCCTTTCTGGAGTACGGTTTCGACGGGCTGGCCAAGCCGCACCTCGATTTCAACCGCGCCTTCTGCAACTACGACTGCCGGCGCTGCGGCGAGGTCTGCCCGACGGGTGCCATCACGCTCCTCAGCCTGGTGGAAAAGCGGCTCACCAGCGTGGGCGTCGCGAAATTCGACCAGAAACTCTGCATCGTCGACAAGGACGGCACCGACTGCGCCGCCTGCTCGGAGCATTGTCCGACCAAGGCCGTCTTCACCGTGCCTTTTCGCGAGAATCTCCGCCTGCCGAAGGTCAATGAGGACCTGTGTATCGGCTGCGGGGCCTGCGAATACGCCTGCCCGGTGCGCCCGGAGCGGGCGATCACGGTCGCGGCGCGGGCTGAGCACGCCTACGCCCGGGAGCC
>JANMTJ010000009.1:0-7556 GCA_031390295.1 Oleiharenicola sp. | reverse complement strand
ACGTGGATGTGGCAGCGGTTGAAATAGGCAGTCGCGGCCCCGAAGATGAAGTCCACGTGGCCCTCGATATAGCAGTCCTCGAAGTAATGGCGGCCGCGGTTGACGAGGATGGTGTCCTGCCAGCCGAGGAACCGGCAGCGGCGGAAGACGACCCGGTCGCCGTCGACGCGAAGGGCGAGAGCCTGCGCCACGGGTGGCCCGTCGGGCCGCGGACCCGGCTCGCCCGCGGAGTTGGCGAGCGTGAGGTTTTCCCAGATCATGCCGTCACCGTCGATTTGCACGGTGGGCGTGCGGAAGGTGCCGATGATCTTGCCGTCCGGCCCGGGAATATTTGCATGCTGGTTATACACAATGACGGTCTTGTCCCGGTCCTCGCCGATGACATGGATGTTGCCGCGCTCCCGCTGGACATAGATGCGTTCGTGGTAGGTGCCGGCCTTGACGAAAATGATCCAGCGCGGCGTGGCGGGATCGGTCCTCATCGGGGCGGCGCTGATGGCCTCTTGCAGCGAGGCGTACTGCCCGGTGCCGTCGGCGGCGACGATGACATCGGCCCGGGGAGCGGCGGGCCGCGGCACGGTTTCCGCCCTCGCCCAGATTGCGGCGAGGCCCAGGCACGCTCCCGTCAGCAGGAGCCTCCGGTTCATGGCAGCTTGTGCTTGGCGCGCCAGCGGGGGTAGTCCCGCTCCACCAGCCGGGCCGGCCAATCGCGGAGATAGACGTAGCCCGTGCGGCGCTCGCGCTCGATTTCGTTGAAGTCGTAGCGGATGACCTTGTCGCGGCCGATGAAGATCGGCCGGTTGGTGCCGAGTTCGTAGAACCGCGCCCAGATGGGCGGCGCGGCCGGATCGGCCACGGCGCGGCGGTCCCGCTGGCCGTCCGGCCCGGTGAAGTCCTCGACGCGCAGGCCTGTGATCGGCACGGTGCGGAACCACGCCACGGCGCCCTCGACCGCGGCGATAATCTCCGGAGTGGGCTGCTCGACCGACATGAGGAAGCGCACCAGCCCGATCGACTCCATGCCGGAGAGGCTCGGCGGCTCGAAGTGGCGGGCCCAGGCCGGCTCCAGGGTGTGCTCGTCGTGCTGGGCGCACCAGGCGGTGAACCGGCCGGCCTGCTTCACCTGGGTACGCAAAATGCACTCGAGACCGCGCGCGACAGCCCGGCCGGCGCGGTCGCGGCGGGCCGCGTCCACCCAGGCAAACGGGGCCGGCGCGTCGCGGACCTCGCGCAGCACTTCCAACACGTTGACCATCGCATTGTCGTTATAGGTAATGTGGGTGTAGTAGCCCTTGCGCAACGGGTGGAACTGGGGCCAGCCGCCGTTCGCGTATTGCGCGACCAGCAGGTAATCGAGCCCGCGCAAAATGGAGTCCCGGTAGCGCGGATCGCCCGTGGCGGTGAAAACCTGGGCGAGCAACCGCAGCTGGGTGGTCGTGGCGTCGTTGTCGATGGTCGGCGCGCTGATGTCGGTGACCGAGTCATGCGGGTCGGGCGGCGTGGGCCGGGGCGGCGGCAGCACGGTCATGTCGCGATTTTTCGGCCAGCCGCCGCTGGTGTCCTGGTAGAGCAGCACGGTGTCGGCGACCGTGCGGGCCTCGGCGGAGGCATACCACTCCACCGGCTGTTTCAGGACGTCATTCCAGCGCACCGCGCCGGCCAGGCCGGCCGGCGACAGGATGAGGGTCGCCGCCAGCAGCCCTGCACGTAACGCCTGTGGTTTCATCAGACCGGGGCGGGGGAGGCGGACTCGTCGAGGTTGGCCGGCGTGAGCTTGGGCACGAGCAGGTGGATGACGAGAAGGGCAAAGAGGTAGGCGGAGCCGGCGATCCACCAGAGAATGTCGTAACGGCCGGTGCGCTGGAGCACCTCGCCAACGATGAGCGCCAGCACCATGCCGCCGACCGCGCCGGCCATGCCGCCGATGCCGACGACGGAGCCCACGGCCTTGCGCGGGAACATGTCGGAGGTGAGCGTAAATAGGTTGGCCGACCAGCCCTGGTGCGCGGCCGCGGCGATGCCGACCAGGAAGACGGCAACCCAGAGGTTGGACGCCTTGGTGGCGAAGATAATCGGCACGACGCAGAGCGCGCAGATGAGCATGGCGGTCTTGCGGGCCCGGTTGGGCGTCCAGCCATTCTTGAGCAAGCGCGAGGATATCCAGCCGCCGCCCACGCTGCCAACATCGGCCAACAGATATATGACCACGAGCGGCAGCCCGATGTTCTTGAGGTCGAGCCCGTAGGATTTGTTGAGGAAATCGGGAATCCAGAAGAGATAGAGCCACCAGATCGGATCGGTGAGGAACTTGCCCAGCGCGAAGGCCCAGGTCTGGCGGTGCGGGAGCAGGCTGGCCCAGGGGATTTTGGCCTCCTTGTCCGGTGGATCGCTGCGGATGAAGGCGAGCTCCTCCTTGGAAATGGACGGGTGCTGTTCCGGCGAATGATAGCCGGCCCACCACCAGACGACCCAGGCAAAGCCGATGATGCCGGTGATGATGAAGGCCCATTCCCAACCCCAGCGGAGCGTGATCCATGGCACGATGATCGGGGCGAGCAAGGCGCCGACATTGGTGCCAGAGTTGAAGATGCCGGTGGCGAGGGCGCGCTCGCGCTTGGGGAACCATTCGGCCACGGTCTTGATGGCGGCGGGAAAATTGCCCGCCTCGCCGAGGCCGAGGAGGAAGCGCATGAGGGCGAAGCCCGCGGCGGCGCCGGTCAGGGTGAGGAAGGCGAACCCGACCTTGTCGCTGATCACCAGGGCCGGCAGGCTGAACTCGGGCAGCTTGTGGGCGAAGCCATGACCGGCGGCCGCGACGCTCCAGATGATTATGGCGATGATGAAGCCGCGCTTCAGGCCGATCCGGTCAATGATGCCGCCAGCCACGAGCATGCCGATGGCGTAGGCGAGTTGGAAGCTGAACACGATGCCCGCGTAGATGCGCTCGTCGCTCCAGCCAAACTGGGCGGTGAGCGTCGGCTTCAGGATGCTGATAATCTGCCGGTCGACATAATTGATGGTGGCCGCGAAGAGCAGCAGAGTGCAGATGATCCAGCGGGTGTGGGCCGTGCGGAACGGCGGGGTGGCGACGGACGGAGTGAGGGGGGCGTTCATGCGGAGAGTGACGTATGGGGAAAAGCGGGGAGTTACGGCTTGGCGGCGGGCACGGGGGGCGGCACGGAGTTGAGACTGCGGGTGGCCTTGGCGGGGGTTACGGTAACACGGTTGAAAGTGATCGTCCCGGCGTGTTGCACAACCTCCGTTTCGGTCACATTGCTGAAGGTGGAGTTGCTGATGCGGATGTTGTCTATGACCGCGCCCTCGAAGCCGCGGATATACAGCACGCGCGGGCTGGCGGAACTGGTGATGTGGTCCAACTGGACATTGCGGACAACCGGTTGGAACGCGCCCTGGGCGCCTTCCTCATAAAGCAGGTCGATGGTGAGCACGGCCTCCCCCACCCGGCCGATCTTCACGTTCCGCATGAAGACATTCTCGAGGATGCCGCCGCGCACGGCGTTGTTCTTGAAGCGCAGGGCGCGGTCGAGGTCGGGGCTGTCCATCTCGCAATTCTCCACGAAGACGTTGCGAATGCCGCCGGTGCACTCGCTGCCCAGCACCACGCCGCCATGGCCGTCCTTCATGACGCAGTTGCGGATGACGATGTTCTCGGAGGGCACGTTGACGCGCCGCCCGTCGCCATTGCGGCCGGACTTGATGGCGATGCAGTCGTCGCCGGTGTCAAACATCGTGTCCTCGACCAGAATGTCGCGGGACGACTCCGGGTCGAAGCCGTCGTTGTTCGGCCCGTGCGTGGTGATCTTCACGCCGCGGACGGTGATGTTCGACGACAGGACCGGATGGATCTCCCACATCGGCGAGCGGAGGATGGTCACGCCCTCGATGAGTATGTTCTTGCACCGGTAGGGCTGGATGAAATTCGGGCGCAGGAAGTGGCCGGGGCCGAAGACGCGCTGCTCGACCGGCACGTTGGTCTCGCCCATCTGGATCAGGGCGTTGCGGTCGGTCCGCTGCTGGAGGTTGGGTTTGCGCTTGTCGTTCCAGGACCACCAGGTGTCCCAGTCGGCGCCGCCGTCGAGCGTGCCCGGGCCGGTGACGGCGATGTTCTCCTCGCCGTGCGCGTAGATGAAGGGCGAGTAATTCATGCACTCGACGCCCTCCCAGCGGGTGAACACCACGGGGTAGCGGGCGAGGTCGAAGGTCCAGCGCAGCGTGGCGCCGGCGGCGACGTGGAGGTTGACGTTGCTGCGGAGCCGGATGGCGCCGGTGAGCCACTCGCCCGCCGGGACGACGACGCGGCCGCCGCCGGCCGCGGTGCAGGCGGCGATGGCGGCATGGATGGCATCGGTGGCGTCCGCGCCCGCCTGGGCGCCGAAGTCGGTGATGGGGAAATCGCGGGCGGGAAACTCCGGCGCCTTGATGCGGGCCAGCACGGCCGGCAGGGCATCCCAGCCGGTGACTCGCAGCGGCACCTCGCGGCCGGAGCTGGCGAGCAGCTTCTCGACCTCGATGCCGGCGAGGATGAACGGGCCGGTGCCCTTCGGGTCGTTGTCCACGATGGGTTCACTGACATAGTATTTCACGGAGCCGTCGCGCGGGGTCCGGCCGTCGGCCATCATGTAGCCGAGGCCGGCGCCCTGGCAGATCTGCGTCAGCCGCACGGCCCCGTCGGGATTGGTCTTCACCAGCGTGCGGACGAGGCCGGCATAACCCTTGAGGATGGCCGGGAGGTATTTCTCGCGCGGGAGGTAGCCCTTGTTCACGCCCTTCGCCAGGGTGTAGACGAACATGGCCGAGCCGGAGGCCTCGAGGTAGTTGCCCTGCTGGTCGCCCAGCGCGGTGAGCTGCCACCAGACTCCGGTCTTGGGATCCTGCCACTTCACGACACCGTCGGCGAGGCGCTTGAGGATGTTCACGATCTCGTCGATCTCCGGCTGGTTGACGGGAAAGTAATCGAGGGTGTCCACGATGGCCATGCCGTACCAGCCGATGGCGCGGCTCCAGAAGTTGGGCGAGAAGCCGGTCTTCGGATCGGCCCAGCTCTGGGAATGGGACTCATCCCACGCGTGCCAGAAGAGCCCGGTCGCGGGGTCGTAGCTGTGGCGGTCCATCAGGAGAAACTGCTTCGCCACGTCCTCGAAGAGGGCCGGCTCGTTGAACAACCCGGCGTACTGCGCGAGGTAGGGCGAGGCCATGTAGAGGCCATCGAGCCACATCTGGTGCGGATAACGCTTCTTGTGCCAGAACCCGCCCTCGCTCGTGCGCGGGTGGCGCGCCATCTGGTCGCGGAGGATCTTCGCCGCGGTGGTGTAGGCCGGGTTCGGCTCGCCGCGCGCGAGGGCGGCGAGGAGCACCTTGCCGGGCGGGATGTTGTCGATGTTGTAGTCCTCCTCCTTGTAACCCTTGATCGTGCCGTCGGCGTTGACGTGGGAGCCCACCAGGTGCGTGCCGTACTTGATGTAGGCGTCGTGTTTCGTCGCCTCGCCGAGCTGGACCAGGCTTAGCGCCAGCACGCCGGGCGTGTAGTCCCAGCGGGCATTGCGGCCGGCCAGCGTACCGCCGGCGGCATAGCCGGTGCCGATGCGTTTCATCTCGGAATCGGCCAGGCGGCGCGACCACTCCAGGGGTGTGGCTCCGTCGAACTTGACGGGCTCGGCCGCCGTCAGCGCGGTCGCGGCGAACAGGAAAAAGGTGAGGAGGGAAATTTTATTCATGGCGGGTAAGGGTTGCCGGGACGACTCACGGCGCCGCCAGCCGGTGGATTTCACTGCCGGCGAGCAGGAAGGCGCCGACGCCGTAGGGCTCGGTGTGGTTTTCGTCGAAGGTGACCGGCGTGAAGCCGACCGGTTGCACGTGGGTGAGCTTGCCGTCGGGTTGGACAAAGCCGGTGAGCGCTGCCCAGGTCCGGAGCACGGCGGGCAGGTACGTCTCGCGCGCCAGCAGGCCTTCATTGATGCCCCACGCCAGCGCATAGCAGTAAAATCCCGAGCCGCTGGTCTCCTGCATCGGGTAGCTGGCCGGATCGAGCAGACTCGCCCGCCAGAGACCGTCGGATTGCTGGCAGGTGATCACCTTGGCGGCCATTTCGCGAAACTGCTGCTCAAAGCGCGGTCGCGCGGGATGATCGGCCGGCAGCAGCTGGAGCATGCGCACCAAGCCGCCCATCACCCAGCCGTTGCCTCGGCTCCAGAAAATCTTCCGGCCGTTCTGCTCGCGCTTGGGAAAGATGGAGCTGTCGCGGGCGTAAAGGTGCTCCTCCCTGTCATAGAGATAATCCGAGGTGACCCACCATTCCTCGACGGCGAAATCGAGGTAGCGGCGGTCGCCCGCAGCCTTCCAGAGGCGGAGCCAGGCCGGCGGCGACATGAAGAGGGCGTCGCACCAGGACCAGCGGTCCTGGTTCCACGGGCTGATCTTGCGGTCGAACTCAAGGCTCCCCGTCGCGCGGTGGGCGAGGATGAAGTCAAAGGTCTGCCGCATCGGCGCGATCACGGCGGCATGGCCGTCGCGGAGAAACAGCTCGGCGTACATCTGCCCGATGCAATGGTCGTCGGCGTGGTAGGTGCGCGGAGCCAGCTTCCATTGTTGCTTTTCGCCCACAGCCACCATCGCATCGTGAAACCGCGGGCTGGCGGAGAGGCCCGCGAGCGCCATGACCCCGGTGTAGAGGGCGCCATTGTGCCATTCATCGGCCTTCCACCGGCCCGGATTGGCGATCTGCCAGTCGGCGGCTCGTTCCATGACGGCCAGCACCTCCGCCTGGACAGGTTTCTCCGCCTGGCCGGCGAGGGGGAGCAAGACCAAGGCAAGGAGGGCGGGGAGGATTTTTTTCATCAAGAAGCGGGAGAAAGGGTGACGACGACCGGGTCGCGGGCGCGGGCCGCCCAGGCCGCGACGTAGTCATTCCAGGCCTCGGGCGTGGTGAACTCTCCGGCCTTGGACCAGCCGGCCCCGACGAAATAGCGCAGGGGCTGGCCGGAGACGGCCTTGGCGAGCAGGAGGTGGTTGCGCTCATCCTCGGCGAAACCTTGGAAACCTGCCGGCACAATCACGGCGGTGCCGAGCGACCCGTTGGTCTTCTGCACGACCCACTGGGTGGTGGAGCCGTCGGCCTGATTGGGAGTGACCGCGATCTGCGCGTCCTGCCCCTTGTCGGCCGGGGTCTTGTTGAGGCCGATCGCGACCGTGAGCTCCTTCGGTCCGACCGCGACGGTGAACGTGCTCTCAATCTGGTCGAGGTTGTGGCCCGCGTCCACGGTGAAGCGCTTCACCTCGGAGACGATCGTGCCGTTCGCCATCCAGGTGTCATAGGTGAGCTCGAAGACGGAGCGGATGGGCCCGTTGGCGAGGATTTTCCACGACTTGTAGTTGCGGCCGACATGGAGCGTCTTGCCGTCCCACACGCCGGTGCCGCCGCAACCGCGCGACGCCCCGACCTGGTACATGTCCATGCCCTCGCCCTCGTCCTTGTGGTAATGATCGTGACCCTTGTTATACCAGCGATCGACGATGGGATAACTGACGCGCTTGCACCA
>JANMTJ010000725.1:0-5067 GCA_031390295.1 Oleiharenicola sp. | reverse complement strand
GGCCGCCCTTGCGCCCAAACTCGCCGACCTTTTCGCCGCCCACACGCCTGACACGGTCCAGACCTCCGCCATCGATGCCGTGGTCGGCTTGAAGATCACGACCGCCCACCCGAGCCTGCACGCCGTCGTCGCAGACGCCGCCCAGTCGGTTAGCGTCCGGGTGGCGGCCCTGAAAGCCCTCGATGAGATCAACGACAGCCAGCTCGGCGCCACCGCAGCGATTGCGGCCGCGTCCAACCTCCCGGACCTTCGCCTCGCCGCCCTGCCCGTGATCAGCCGGCTCGCCCCGGAGACCGCCGTGGCCAATCTGGCCAAACTGATTGCCACCGGCACACCGAAGGAACAGCAGTCCGCCTTCCATGCACTCGGCGATGCCAAGGATCCGGCCGCCGATGTTCTCATCCTGGCGCAGCTCACCCGACTGGCGGCCGGCCAGGTGGCACCCGCCGCCCAGCTCGACCTGCTGGACGCCGCGGCGCTCCGGGCTGATGCCCGGGTGAAGCAGGTCCTCGCCGCGCGCGACGCCGCACTCGCCAAGGACCCCGATCCGCTCGCCCCTTTCCGGGTCGCCCTGGAAGGCGGCAATGCCCAGGCCGGGGGAATGACTTTTGCCCGAAACCCCATCATGCAATGCATCCGCTGCCATCGCTATAACGAGGATCCGGGCGGCGAAGCCGGACCCATCCTCGCCGGGATTGGTGCCCGTGAGTCCCGTGAATACATCCTCGAATCCATCATCAAGCCCAGTGCGAAAATCGCCTCCGGCTACCAGATTGTCACGGTCACCAGGAAAACCGGCGAGGCGGTGGTCGGCACCCTGGTCTCGCGCGACGACAAGCTGGTGCGCGTGAAGACCGGGGACGACGCCCTCGACATTCCCATTGGTGACATCAAGGGCGTCGAGTCCGCGCCCTCGGCCATGCCCGAGATCGCCGCCCTGGTGCTGACCAAATCCGAGATCCGCAACCTGGTCGAGGCGGTCGCCTCGCTCAAAACCCCGGTCCGGTCCCGGGACCACGTCGAGCTCCGCGCCCTGCGGAAGCTGGACTGAGTCCGCTTCACCAATTAAAAAGCCCGCTCCGGTCAGGGCGGGCTTTTCATTGTCCGGTCACCATATCTTGCAGCGGCCCCCCGGGGGCCGCCACATCGGGTCGCCTGCCTTGATGTCAAAGGCGTCGAAAAAGCTTTGCTGGTTCACCAGCGGACCGAAGGCGCGAAAGTTGCCCGGGGCGTGCGGGCCGCGCGCGACCTGCAGGCGCATGGCGTCGTCACGGAACTTCGTGCGCCACTGCTGGGCCCACGAGAGGTAGAAGCGCTGCTCGGGCGTGAAGCCGTCGATCAGCTTCCGTTCCTTGCCGCGCAGCGAGCGCTGCAGGGCCTCGAACGCGATCGAGGTGCCGCCGAGGTCGCCGATGTTCTCACCCAGCGAGAGCTGGCCGTTGATGGCCAGTCCGGGCAGGGCCTGGTAGCTGTTGAACTGGGCGACGAGCTTTTGGGCCCGGTCGCGGAACTTGCCCTCGTCCTCGGGCGTCCACCAGTCGGTGAGGTTGCCGGCGGCGTCGGAGCGGCGGCCCTGGTCGTCGAACCCGTGCGTGATCTCATGGCCGATGACGCCGCCGATGGCGCCGTAGTTGACCGCATCGTCCAGGTTGAAATCGAAGAACGGCGGCTGGAGGATGCCGGCCGGAAACACGATCTGATTGGTGACCGATGAGTAGTAGGCGTTCACCGTCTGGGGCGTCATGCCCCACTCGCGGCGGTCCACCTTCTGTCCGACGCGGGTCGAGCGGCGGAGGGTCTCGAAGATCCGGGCGCGGGTGACGTTGCCGAGAAAGTCATCGCGCTTGATCTTTACCTTGGAGTAGTCGCGCCAGACCTCCGGGTAGCCGATCATCGGCTCGAACCGCTCGAATTTCTCGAGCGCCTTCCGGCGCGTGGCGTCGGACATCCAGTCGAGGGTCGCGAGGCGGTCGCGCATGACGTCGCGGACGTTGCGGATCAGCTCGTCCATCCGGGCTTTGGCCGCGGGCGGGAAGTGCTTCTCGACATAAAGCTGGCCGAGGGCCTCGCCAACGGAACCGTCCACGATCTTGGCGGCGCGCTGCCAGCGGGGTTCCTGTTGCGGGGTGCCGTTCAGCACGGTGCTGAAGAAGCGGAAGTTCTCGTCGTCGAACTTGTCGGAGAGGTACGGGGCGTTCGCGGTCAGCAACTGCCAGCGCACATAGACCTTCCAGTCGTCAAGCGGGCGCTCTGCCAGGAGCCTGGACAGGCCCTCGAAAAACTGGGGCTGGCCGATAATGACGTCGGACACGGTGGCGGGCACGCCCAGCCCGGTGACAATCTGCGGGAGCGGCAACCCCGGGTAGGCGGCGACGGCCCCGGTGATGGTCATCTTGTTGTAATTGGCGAGACGGTCGCGCAGCTCGACGGGCAACTTGGCGTTTTCCGCCATGACCTTCTCCAGCGCGAAGACCGTCTCGGCGTCCTTGTACGCGGTCGCGCGGGGCGTCCCGGCGAGCTCGAGCATCTTGGCCACGTGCCCGATGAACTCCCACCGCTCACGGGCGAATTTCTCCGAGAAATAATATTCCTTGGACGGCAAGCTCAGGCCGCCCTGGAACAGGTAGAAGCCGTAGACATCGCTCTGCTTCTGGTCGGCAAAGAAGGCGGGGGCGAAGAACGGCCCGCCGATGCCCACCTGCATACGCAAAACCGGCTGGAAGAGCTCGGAGTGCGACTTGGCGGAATTGATGGCGTCGAGCTCCCCTTGGATGGGTTTCAGGCCCAAAGCGTTGATCGCGGCGGTGTCGGTGGCCGAGGCGAAGAGGTCGCCGACCTTCTGCTTCACCGAGCCCGGGGCGCCGGGATTCGCGGCTGCGTCCTCCACAAGGGTGCGGACCTGCGCCCAGGTGCGCTCGGCCAGCTCGTTGAAGCCGCCCCAACGGGCCTTGTCGGAGGGAATCTCGTTCCGGGCATACCATCCGCCGGCGGCGAACCGGGCGAAATCCACCCGCGGATCGACCGAGAGGTCCATCTTGTCGATGCTGAAACCGGGATCGGCCAGCGGAGCGGGTGCCGGATCGGCGGTGAGGGAAACGGCGGCACAGAGCGCCACCACGGTGAGGAAACGTCGGCGGAATTGGTTCATTTGCCTCCGACTAAGGCGGCCTGTGACACCACTGGCAATCTTCCGGTGATGAACGGTCGCAAGGCGGGATTATGCGCGGGTGGGTTAACCGGGAGAACTCAATGACGGGTCGGTTTCGGCGGATTCGGATTACGAGTAGAATGCGTTGGAGGGAACCACCGAGGCCAATACGGATGCTTTCGCATCTCCGGCACACGAGTTTCGATCACTCTCTGCACCTCACCCGAGAAGGACCGAAAAGCGGTCTCCATGATCACCACTGGACCGTTGGTTTCGGACGGTGATGAAATTTCCGGGGATTCTTCTGTTACGATGAACTTGAGTTGTATCATTCAGGAATCGGAAAGACCGCGATGATTGCGTTACGGTAAAATCCATCCTGGTTCAGAACAGCCGCCGACCCTTGGCCTCGGGCGGCAACTCCACACCGAGCAGGCCGGCCAGGGTCGGGGCGATGTCCTCCACCGCCACACGCTCCGGATGCGCCCCCGCTTTCACCCCGGCGCCGAACCACAGTTGCGGCACATGGGTGTCGAAATCATAGGGCGTGCCGTGGTCCGTCCCCAGCTTCCGCGTCATGATGTTCGGCCGCAGGACATACATCACGTCGGGACTGCGGGGAGGATAGTAGCTCAACCGGGTCATTTCGCCATAGGCGTCGAGTTTTTTCGGCGCGGTGAGTTGCGCACGGGTGTAGGCGACGGCCACGAATGGCGACGTGAGCAAGGCGTCACGCAGGACCTCAGCCACGCGGGTTGCCGTCAGGTTCCGGTCCTTGAGCGCCGCCGGGTTGAGGTGATAACCCCCGGTGTCGCGCACCGCCCAGTAGAGCTCGGCGGGCAGCGGGCCGAAGGCGGTGTCGAGCGCACCCTTGACGTGGTCATCGAGGACCTTGGCTTCAAAACGGCCGGCGGCGGCCTCCCCTTTTTCCGCCTGCATCCGCTCGGGCAGCGGGGACACCCCGTGATCAGCCGTCAGGACAATCACGCAATTCGCCAGCCCGACCTTGGCCTCCAGATAATCAAGGAATTCAGCCAGCACCCGGTCCAGCCGCAGATAGGAATCCATGATCTCATGGCTGTCCGGTCCATAGGCGTGGCCGGCTGCATCGGTCTGGGCAAATCCGACGCATAACAAATCAGGCGTGTCGTCCTGTCCGAGCTGCTCGGTTGCGATCAGCTGCTGCGCCCCCTCGGCCACCAGCACGTTGTTCCAAGGGGTGCGATCAAAGGCGGCAAAGAACGCCCCGCCTTCCAGATTGCCCGTGCCGGCCACTCGTTTGGGAAAGGTCGCGGGCAGCCCGGCGGTGGTTTCCTCGCCGGGGGCGTCGTCGGGACCCTGCACGGCATCGTAGACTGATTTGTCCAGCAGGCGGTCCCACATCTGGCCGAAATACTGCGCCGCGTTGTGCCGGGCATTGAACTCCCGCACCCAGTCCGGCAGTTCGCGACGGTACCAGGTCGAGGTGACGAAAATACCCTCCTCGGTCCAGTAGGCGCCGTCCGCCTTGGCCCCCGCCGGCAAAATGGCCGAGCGGTCCTTGTCGGCCACACCGTAGACCTTCACGGCGGCGGCGTAGCGGGCCTTGAGCTGGTCGCCAACCGTGGTGCCGAGGTAGTTGCGGGGCGAACGGCCGGACTTGGCCTCGAGCGTCGCATTGGGGTAGCGACCGCTGCGCTTGGGCAGCCCCACGAGTGGGGAAGCGGCATCCTCCACCGCGTTGCCCTGGATGAAGGTCGTGCGATCCAGCCACTCGTTGCCGATGATCCCGTGCACGCTGGCGTTCACCCCGCTGAGAATCGTCGCATGCCCCGGAGCCGTCTTGGTGATGGCGTGCTGGTAATGGCAGTTCTGATAATCCGCCCCGCCTTCCAGCATCCGTTTGAATCCGCCTTCGCCGAACCAGGGTCGGAAGCGGA
>JANMTJ010000496.1:0-1712 GCA_031390295.1 Oleiharenicola sp. | reverse complement strand
GCCGTCGAAGGTGCAGACCGCGTTGTGACCGACGCCATACCATTTTGCGTCACCCGTGAGCAGAATCGTGCCGCCGCCCTGCGCGAGCGAGACGCCGGCACGGTCGGTGTAGGGCCCGGCGACGGACTTCGCCCGGCCGACAATCATCTTGTAAGTGCTCTGGGCGCCGCGACAGCAGTAGTCGATCGAGGCGAAAAGATAAAAGAAGTCGCCGTGTTTGAAAATGAAGGGCGCCTCGATCGCATTGCCGCCGGCGTCCACCGGATTACCGGCCGGGGCGGGCAGGTTCGGCGCCGCCGGATCGCTCTTGCGGCTGGCGATGGTCGGCAGGTGGTCGATGGGTTCCGCGAGGCCGAGGCGGTCCGGCGTGAGCTTGACCAGCTTCAATCCTTCCCAGAATGAGCCGAAGGACATGTAGGGCGTGCCGTCCTCCCCGGTGATGATGTTAGGATCGATTGCGTTCCAGTTGGTCACGCCGGGCACCGACTGGATCACCATGCCGTGATCCTCCCATTTAAAGCGGGGATCGCGGGGATCGAGGGTCACATTGGTGGCCACGCCGATGCACGAGGTGTTTTTGCCGAAGGCCGAGATGGAATAATACAGGTAGTAACGGCCGGCGTGGTAACTGATGTCCGGCGCCCAGACATGACCCTTGAAGGTCGGCACCGCCGCCACCGCCCAAGCCAGCGGGGCCGCAAAGACCGGCTGCCCCCTTACCCAGTGCACGCGGTCGGGGGACGACCACACGGCGATGCCGAGACCGGTGGCGAAGAGGTAGTAGGTGCCGCCCTGCCGGATCATCACGGGATCGTGGACCGGCACATCGGTAACGGGACTTTGCGCTGCCGCCGGGGGTGGCACGGGCGGGGTTTGCGCCCACAGCGCCAAGCCGCGGGCTAGCAACGCCGCCAGCAGCATGGGAAGGGCTTTCACGGGTAGCGATGTGCTCGCGCCGGGCCCGGAGACTGGCAATGACCCAACCACGTTACCGTCATGCAGACTCTGAATTGAGCCGCTCTGACCCCCACCCACACTTTCCCGTACCCCCATGCAACAGAACAGCCGCCGGCAGTTCGTGAAGCAGCTTGTCAGCTCGAGCCTTGTGCTGAGCGCGGGCTCTTGGCTGGGGAGCATCGGATACGCGCAGACCAGCCGCCGGACCGCCCGCGTTGCCATCAACCCGGCCAGATATCGCTCCCATCTCGACCGCCGGTTGCTCGGCGCCTTCCTGGAGCACTTGGGCCGGGCGATTTACACCGGGGTATACGACCCCGGCTCCCCCCTTGCCGACGCCAGGGGATTCCGCACGGATGTCATCGCCGCGGTCAGGGAGCTCGGGGTGCCGATCATGCGTTACCCGGGCGGCAATTTTGTCTCGGGCTATCACTGGCAGGACGGGGTCGGGCCCAAGGAGCAGCGCCCAACCGTGCTGGAGCGGGCCTGGAATTCCCTCGAGACCAACCAATTCGGCACGAACGAATTCCTGGAGTGGTGCCAGCTGGTCAACACGGAGCCGCTGCTCGGCTTCAATCTAGGGACTGCCTCGGTCGAAGAGGCCGTCGCCTACGTTGAATACTGCAATTACGGGAAAGGCACCAAATGGAGCGAACTGCGACGGTCGCATGGCTACGACCAGCCGCACAAGGTGCAGTATTGGTGCATGGGCAATGAAATGGACGGGCCGTGGCAGGTTGGCCACAAGACCGCCG
>JANMTJ010000672.1:0-1684 GCA_031390295.1 Oleiharenicola sp. | reverse complement strand
GTTCAGGGCAAAATATTCCGCATGAGCGAGTTCCAGCAGAAAGTCAGAGGGAAATTTATCCCGATTTCGCTTGGTGGCTTGGTTCAGAACCTTGGTCTGAACACCATAGATCCGCGCGAGGTCGGCATCGAGGATCACGCGTTCGCCGCGGATGATGTGGATGACGCCATCAATCGAGACGGCGGGAGGATTCTTCGGGGCACGCTGGCCCCGGCGGAGTGAAACGGAGACGGGCTTCTTCATGAGAATGGCGGCCCGTGATGCAAACGATGCAGAATCGGCTCCGGGCGTAAAGTCCGGGTTGCCTGGGTGGTGTGAAGAAGGTGAGAGGAGTGGGTCGCTCCACCTCAGACCAGCTCGGTCAGCCTCGTGGCGCCGGGGCGGAGGGGACGAGGTCGTCGAGATTGACGGGCTGGTTGCGCTTGATCGACTCGACGCCGGCGATGCCGACCAGGATTGAAGCGGCGCCATGTTCGTGGCCGGCGAAGCGGCCCCACGGGTCGGTGGCGGGGGCGTCGGGGGCGTAGAAGGAGCGGTTGAGGATCTCGTCGGCCCCGCCGTGCGCGCCGGTGGCGGGAGGCATGGGCACGAGGTAGCTTGGCTGGAAGTGGGGGAAGACCTTGATCCACTCGCCCTCGGCCTCGGCGCCGGGTTTCTCGTCGAGCTTGAAATCCTTGGGCCGCACGGCGCGGTTCATGTGCGTGCCGATGAACTCGTGGTACTCGATCCGGCCGCGGTCGCCGTTGAAGGTCACGCGCATGCCCTCGCGCGGGGAGAAGCAGACGAGCGAGTAGGTGAGGACCTCGCCGGTGCGGTAGCGGACGTTGAGCGACATCTGGTCGGGGATGTCGATGCCGTCGCGAAAGACATTCTGGTCGCGCAGGTAGCCTGAGTCAGCCTCGCCGGCGCGGTAAAGCTTCCGGAAGGGCTCGCTCTCGTCGAGGTCGAGGTAGAACGGGTCGGCCTTGGCCTCGGGGTGGCCGGTGTAGCGCGGGTACTTCGTGAGCGCGCCGTCGCCGCGGGCCTCGGCGTTTTTCCGGCCGTAGAAGACGAGGTCGCCGTAGGCGAAGACCTGCGCCGGGATGGCGTCGAGCCACCAGTTGACGAGGTCGAAGTGGTGCGTGCTCTTGTGGACGAGCAGCGTGCCGGACTCGGCGGCATGCGAGTGCCAGCGGCGGAAGTAGTCGGCGCCGTGGTTGGTATCGAGCAGGTACTCGAGGTTGACGGAGCGCACCTTCCCGATGGCGCCGGTGGCGATGAGCTCCTTGACCTTGGTGCGGAAGGGGGCCCAGCGGTAGTTGAAGGCCACGCGGACGCGCCGGCCGGTTGCGCGCTGCGCCTCAAGGATGGCGCGGCACTTGGCGGCGTCGATCGTCAGGGGCTTTTCCGTGATGACATCGCAGCCGGCGTGCAGGGCGCGGACGATGTAGTCGTGGTGGGTCGAGTCGATCGAGCAGACGAAGACGGTGTCGGGTTTTTCCTGCCGCAACATGTCGTCAAACTGCGCCGCCGGGTAGGCGGGCACGGCGTGGTAGGCCCAGTCGCCCGCAAGCAGCCCGTTGTAGTAGGCCATGCGCGCCGGGCTGAGGTCGCAGATCGCGACCAGCTCGTTGCTGTCACGGTAGGTCGTGACGAGCGGCTCGATGAAACTGATGGCGCGGCCGCCGGTGCCGACGAAGGCAAA
>JANMTJ010000609.1:0-9640 GCA_031390295.1 Oleiharenicola sp. | reverse complement strand
GCTTGGCCTCGGTGGAACCCTTGGAGAGGGTCTCAAGGCGCTTCATGTCGGCGCCGAGGCTCTCGAGGTAGCGCTTCACGGAATTCGCGCGATGGTCGCCGAGGCCGAGGTTGTACTCGGCGGTGCCGCGCCAGTCGCAATACCCGATGAGCACGAGATTCTTCTCAGGGTTGGCCGCGAGCCACTTGATGACGGCGTCGAGCTTCGGGCGCTCGGCCACGGCCACCGCGAAACGGTCGAGGGCAAAGTAGATCGGCTCGACCACGCTCTTGTTGGCGTTGTCCGGTGTGCCGGCGTTGGCATCGCGTGATTCCAGATTGATGTTCTCCCCAGGAAGGGCGATCGCCTCGGGGTTGATCCCGTTGTTCCCGGAACCCATCTGTGTGGTGTCTTGCGGGGCGCGAATAGGCTTCTTGGTGCAGGCCGTGAGAAGCAATGAAACGACGGCCAGGGAGATGCCGATGAGTTTGGAAACGTTCTTCATAATGAGCGGGAAAGGTGGGCGTGGTTATTGGACAAAGGCCAGATACGCGCAAGAACGAAACATGCGGAAGTGCGGGGCTCAAGCCCGGTGGTCGACCAGCCCGATTTCAAGGGAGTAACGGGTGAGGCTGGCGACGTCGTGCAGGTTGAGCTTGCGCATCAGATTCGTGCGGTGGTTGTCGACCGTTTTCACGCTGATCCCCAGCTTCTGAGCGATCTCCTTGGTGCTGTGACTTTCGGCGACGAGCTTGAGAATCTCGCGTTCACGGTCGGTGAGGCTTTCGACCCCCGTGCTGGAGCCGTTGTTGGCGACGACCGTGCGCAGCAATGCCGCCACGCCGGGGCCGAAATAGGTGCCGCCTTGGGCGACGGTGCCGAGGCCCTTCTTGAACTCACCCAGTCCGGCGGTCTTCTCCACGAAGCCGTGGGCACCGGCCTCGAGCATCTCGCGCACCAAGGCGGGGCTCTCATAGGCGGAGAACACCAGCACGCGGGTGTTCTTGAGCTGTTTGCCGATGCGGCGGAGGATATCCACCCCGCTCAAGCCGGGCAGCCGGGCGTCGAGCACGATCAGATCGGGCTTCAAATCCAGGCAAAGCTGGCAGGCTTGCAGGCCTTCCCCGCTCTCACCGACAATCTTGTAGGCTGGGTCCACGCGGAGGATCTCCGCCAGCATCTCACGGATGGCGGTGTGGTCTTCGACAATAACGATGCGTTTGGCTGGAACGGCAGGTGACATGGGCGGCTGGTAGGTAGTTAGCCCTAAGGCTAAACCGGGAGGACTCTCAGTAGTTCTGGGGTGAAACACAACCAAGATTAGGTGCTCCTGCGACCCGGTTCACTCGCGGGCTAGGGTGGTGGGGCGACTGGGATTCGAACCCAGAACCAATTGCTTAAAAGGCAACTGCTCTACCATTGAGCTATCACCCCGGTTAAACCCAAGGGTGCCGATAGTTTTTCGCTTGGACGGCAAGGCAAGTTTTATTTGCACTTGGCGGGGGTGCAACCGGACATTGACCGCCTCGGTTTTAATAGTCCAAGCTGCGTCCACTTAAGACTTTCGTGGGAACAATTCTCAAATTTCCGGATCAGAACGACCCTGAGCACATGACAGCCAAAGCCCAGGAAGTCGCACTCGATCGTCTGCTGGTGGACCGCTTTAAAGGCGGCGACGCCACGGCGTTCGATCAATTGGTAACCCGCTATTGGGACCGCATCTACGCGATGACCAATCAGCTGCTGCGCAACCAGCAGGACGCCGAGGAAGTCACCCAGGACGCCTTCATCCGCGCCCACCGCGGGCTGGTCAATTTCCGCGGTGACTCGGCTTTCTCGACCTGGCTCTACCAGATCGCCACCAATCTGGCCCGCAACCGCTATTGGTACTGGTGGCGACGCAAGCGCGATAAATCCATTTCGTTCGACGCCCCGGTCAGCGGGGATAACGACACGACGCTCGCGGAACTGATCCCGGCCGAGCAAGAGACGCCGGAGGACGCGACCGTCACCCAGGAATTTGTCGGCCGGGTGGCCGAATGCATGGAGCAGTTGAACGAAAAGCACCGCGAGATTCTCATTCTGCGCAATGTCCAGAATCTCGCCTACGAAGAGATCGCCGAGATTCTCGGCATCAGCGTAGGCACCGTAAAGAGCCGTATCGCCCGGGCCCGCGAAAACCTGCGGGAAAAACTAGGGGAGGAATTCCAGCCATGAAAGACCATCGATTCATCGAATTGTTGAACCTGTATATCGACCGCCAGATCACCGTCGCGGAAACCGCCGAGCTGGAGGCTGAAATCCAACAGCGCCCCGACCGGCAGGCCGTCTATCGGCAGTATTGCCAGATCCACTCCGCGACCAAACTGGTCTACAACAGCTTCCGCGCCGATGCCGCCGGGCAGCCCTCGCTCCCGTCGGCGCGCCAGGGTGAGATCGAACTATTTGAAGCCAAACGCGGGAAAAACAAGTTCGTCCATTTTGCCGGCGGATTGGCTGCGGCCGCCTGCCTGACCTTGGTTTTCATGCGCTACAACGCGACGCCAGATGCCAGTGAGCTCAGGGCCGTCGCCCGGACCGAGGTCCGCCAGGTTTTGCCGACGGCCGTCCCGGTCAGCATGGCAGTTATCCCGGCGCAGACCGCTGAACCGATGGTCGGATTGGTGAGCCTGCGAAATAGTGCCACGAGCACCCCGGACTACACGGCCATGCTGGCCGCCCTGCGCGAACAGGATGAGGAGCGCGCCTTTGCCACCAACCATCTGCAAGTCAATCGCACCCAATCGCTCTTTGATGATGGTGTGTTCCATCCAGACCGGACGGCACCAGTGCAGGATCCACGGGTTTTCCGCGGTCGCGAGAAGCCCGCCCAGCAGGCTGAGTTTTCGGCCTTCCAGTTCCAGCGCTGAGCGGTCAGCCCAGCGCTTTCTTGATCAGGGCCTCGGTGGAAGCCGTGGGCCCCAGCGCAATCCAGGCCTGCCGCACGGCCTTGTCGGCATCGGCGGCCTTGTAGCCGAGGGCGCTGAGGGCCAGCACCGCGTCGCGCAGCCGCCGGTCGCCGGCCGGTGCAGCCGGATCGGTAATGGCCCGCTTGCCGTCGATGCCGGGGCCGAGATCGGCGGGATTTAACTTGTCGCGCAACTCGATGACCAGCCGTTCGGCGGTCTTTTTGCCAATGCCGGGACACTTGGCCAGCAGGGCAACATCGCCCGCCGCAATGGCCGACTTGAGCGTGGCGAGGGAGAGTTTGCTCATGACGCTCAAGGCCATTTTGGGACCGACGCCGGTGACCTTTTCCACCAACAGTCGGAAGAAATTCCGCTCTTCCTCGGTGGCGAAACCGTAGAGCGTCTGCGAGTCCTCGCGATACACGGCCAGGGTGTGCAGCCTGGTCTGCCGGCCGGGTGGGGGCAGGCGTTCCGCCGTCGTGATCGGGATGTGCACCTCGTAGCCCAGGCCGCCGTTCTCAATGACCGCGGACAGCGGCGTGGCGGAAACCAGGATACCGGAAATGCTGGTGATCATTTTAGACCGAGCACGTCCTGCATGTCGTAGACCCCGGGGGACTGCCGGGCGACCCACTGCGCGGCCCGGATGGCCCCGCGGGCAAAAATACCGCGGTCGCCGGCCTTGTGGGTCAGTTCCAGGCGTTCGCCGAGAGTCGCAAAGAGCACCGTGTGGTCGCCCACGACATCGCCGCCGCGTAGCGCGTGGACGCCAACCTCGGTGGGTTGGCGCTCGCCGGTTATTCCGGATCGGCCGTGTCGGAGTGAATCGGCGGTCAGCTTGCGCTCCTCGAGAATGATCTCCAACAGCCGGGCGGCGGTGCCACTCGGGGCGTCCTTCTTGAACCGATGGTGCATCTCGATGACCTCGGTGTCATAATCCGCCCCGAGCACCGCGGCCGCCCGGCGAGTGAGGGCAAACAGCAGGTTAACCCCGACGGAAAAATTGCCCGCCCACACACAGGGCACCTGGGCGGCGAGCGCGAGCAGCTTCTGCTTCTCCGCCGCGCTGTGTCCGGTCGTGCCAATGACGATGGGCTTGCGGTGCTTTGTCGCCAGCGCGAGCAGGGTGCCCGTGGCCTGATGGGAGCTGAAATCGATGATCACGTCGCATCCGCCGATGTGCTTCGAGGGATCGTCCCCGGCATCGGTGGCGGCGGTGATGCTCGCATCCATCCCGGGCGCGAGACCGGCGATGGTCTGGCCCATGCGCCCCTTCGAGCCGTTGAGGAGGATCTTCAAGGCCATGGTGTCACCCCTTGAAAGCCTTGAGGGTGGCGAGCAGCGTATGCCGGCTGGCCTCGCTCAAGGTGCTCAGCGGCAAACGGACTTCCTCGGAGCCAATGAGGCCGGCGCGCGCCATCGCCAGCTTGATGGGCGCCGGGTTGGACTCGATGAAGATGGTCTTGAAGACCGGGTAAAGCCGGCGATGCAGAGCCCGGGCCTTGGGATAATCCTGCGCCAGGGCGAGGGCGACCATCCGGCCGACCTCGCGGGGGTAGAGATTGCTCGCCACGCTGATGACCCCCTTGGCGCCGACGGCCATGAAGGGCAGGGTCAGGCTGTCATCGCCGCTCAGAACGGTGACGGAATCCCCCATGGCCTGGATGATCTGATCCACCCGGTCCACGCTGCCGCCGGCCTCCTTGACGTGGGCCACATTCGGGAATCTGGCGCGGAGCCGCTCGATGACCTTGACGCCAATCTCAATGCCGCAGCGGCCGGGGATGGAATAGAGCACGATCGGCTTGTCGGTGACCTCGGCGATGCGGGCGAAATGCTGGAACAACCCCTCCTGCGTCGGCCGGTTGTAGTAGGGTGCCACTTGCAGGAAGCCGTCCGCGCCGGCGACATCGGCCGCCCGGGTCATGGCGACGGCTTCCCGGGTTGAGTTTGAACCGGTGCCTGCGATGACCGGCACCCGACCGCGGGTGGCCTCAATGGTGCAGCGGATGATGTCGAGATGCTCCTCATGGGACACGGTGGGCGACTCCCCGGTGGTGCCAACGGGCACCAGGCCGCTGATGCCGCCCTTGATCTGGAAATTCACCAGTTTCCGCAACTCGTCATAGGCCACGGCGCCACGCCTGAAAGGCGTGACAATCGCAGTATAGGTGCCGGTGAAGGAGAGGGGGCGATTCATAGGAAAGTTACCTTGCTCGATACAAGGAGACGCTTTAGGGAAAGCACAGCTTTAATGCCGGTTCACGCATAAAATTCCATGAGCACGACACTTCACACTGAAATTGTTAACGATCTGCTTAAGTTGGCCGTCGAGAGCGGGGCCAGCGACATCATCATCAAATCCGAGAAGCCCGGTTACCTCCGCATGGGCGGGCGGCTCCGGCCGGTGGAGATGGACCCGATCACGTGCGAAATCGCCCAAGCGTTCGTCGACGAGCAGGTGCCGCGGATTTTCAAGGACAAGTGGGACAAGGACGGGCAGGTGGACTTCGCCTATGCCGCGGACGATGTCGGCCGTTTCCGCGTGAATGCCTTTCACCAGCGCGGCCTGGTCAGCATCGTTTTCCGTCACATCAAGAGCCGCCCACCCACCTTCGAGGACCTGAAGATCGAATCCGAGATCCTGATCAAGATGGCGCAGGCCAAGGACGGCATCCTGCTGATCTGCGGCGCCACCGGTTCCGGCAAGAGCTCCACCATGGCGGCCATGCTTAACTGGATCAACCAGAACCTGGACAAGCACATCGTCTCCATCGAGGATCCGATTGAATACACGTTCAGCGACGACAAGTGCCTTTTCCAGCAGCGCGAAATCGGCCTCGACGTACCCAGCTTCGAATTGGCGATCAAGTCCGTGCTGCGCCAGAATCCCGACATCATCCTGATCGGTGAAATGCGCGACCGGGAGACGTTCGAAACCGCCATCTCGGCCGCCGAGACGGGCCACTTGGTCATCTCGACCATGCACGCCGCCACGGTGAAGCAGTCACTGACCCGGTTGTTCGAATTTTTCCCGCCCGAACAGATTGAGCAGGCCCGCCGGCAGATCGCCGGCACGCTGCGCGGCTTCATCTGCCAGAAGCTGATTCCCGCCCTCGAGGGCGGCGGACGCTTTGCGGCGCACGAGATCCTCATTGCCGACGCCACGGTGAGCAACCTGATCCTGGACGGCCATAACGACAAGATCCAGCAGTTGCTCGAAGCGAGCAGCGATTCCGGTTCCAAGTCCTTCAACAAGGATCTCTACCGCCTCATCAAGGAGGGCAAGATCAGCAAGGCCGACGGCCTGCGCTTCTCGCCCAATCCCCAGGCCTTGGAAATGAACCTCAAGGGCATCTTCTTCAAAACCTGATGAGAAGCCGTGACTTCCGCTCCTTTCGGGCTGCGCGAAGCACCGCCTGAGCTGTTAGAAATATTAGGACTTGGTTTTTAGGGGTTCGATGGGTTTAACCGACCCTTCATCTATGTCACTAGCACTACTTTTTGCAGGTCAGGGCGCTCAAAAGGTTGGCATGGGGAAGTCACTTTACGATGGTTCCCCGGCGGCCCGGGCCCGTTACGACGAGGCGGACCGGATTCTGGGCTGGAGCCTGACCAAGGTCAGCTTCGAGGGACCGGAAGCCGAGCTTACCCAGACCAAGATCTGCCAGCCGGCCCTCTATGTGCACGGCCTGGCCCTGCTGGCAGCGTTGCGTGAGCGGGGTGGCATGCCCGAGGTGCAAATCGCCCTGGGGCTGAGCCTGGGCGAAGTAACCGCCCTGGCAGCCGCCGGGGTCTTTGATTTTGCCACCGGGCTCAAGGTGGTGGCCGAGCGCGGTCGCCTGATGCAGCTCGCCTGCGAGAAATCCACCGGCGGCATGGCGGCCATCATCGGCGAGGACCGGACCAAGGTGGAGCAGCTTTGCCAGGATTTCGGTGTCCAAGCGGCCAACTTCAACGCCCCCGGCCAGATCATCGTTTCCGGCGAAAAGGCCAAGGTTGAGACGCTGGTGGCGGCGGCCAAGGACCGCGGGCTCAAGCGGGTGATGTCCCTGAATGTCGCCGGCGCCTACCACAGCCGTCTCATGGAGCCCGCCCGGCAGGAATTCGCGCGTTATCTGGCGGGTGTGACCTTTAGCCCGCCAAAGTTCACCGTGTTCACCAACACCACCGGGCAGGCGGTTCACGAACCCGCCAAGATCCGTGAGGCGCTGATCCGGCAGGTGGTCTCTTCCGTGTTGTGGGAGGATTGCATGCGCAGCGCCGTGGCGTCGGGTGCCACGGAATTCTGGGAGTGCGGCCCGGGCGCGGTGCTGGCCGGGCTGGCCCGGCGTACGGACAAGGCCTGGGTCGTCAAATCCTTCGCCGAAATGGCCGACCTCACCGCCTGAGCATGTCCGCCTTACTCACACGCAATTTTTGCATCATCGCGCACGTTGATCACGGCAAGACGACGCTGTCCGACCGCCTGCTCGAATACACCAGCACGATCACGAAGCGGGCGATGACCGACCAGCATCTCGACTCGATGGATCTCGAGAAGGAGCGCGGCATCACCATCAAGATGCACCCGGTGGTCATGAATTATCCGGCCAAGGACGGGAAGATCTACAAACTGCACCTCACGGACACGCCCGGTCACGTCGATTTCTCCTACGAGGTTTCCCGGTCGCTTGCCGCCTGCGAGGGTGCACTGCTGCTGATCGACGCCGCGCAGGGCGTGGAGGCCCAGACGGTGGCCAACGCCCACCTGGCCTTTGCCCAGGGGCTCAAGGTCATCCCCGTGATCAACAAGATCGACCTGCCGAGCGCCAATCTCGAGCTGTGCATGAAGCAGCTCGAGGATATCCTCACCATCCCCGCCGAGGAGGCGATCCTGGCCAGCGGCAAGTCTGGCATCGGCATCGTGGACATCCTTGAGGCGGTCGTGTCGCGCATCCCGCCGCCGCGCTGGACCGATTACCCGACGCTGCGGGGCCTGGTCTTTGATTCGAAGTATGACTCCTACCGCGGGGTCATCTCCTACATACGCGTTTTCTCGGGCACCCTCAAGGCCGGCGAAATGATGATGCTGATGAGCACGGGACAGCGATCCGAGGTCAAGGAGGTCGGCGTGTTCCGGCCCGGCATGGAGAAGATCAAGGAGCTCGGTCCGGGCGACGTCGGCTACATCGTCAGCAACATCAAGAGCACCGACGAGATCAAGATCGGCGACACCGTGACGCACGCGAACAAGCCCGCCGCCGAGATGCTGCCCGGCTACAAGGAAGTCCGGCCGATGGTCTATTGCGGCCTCTATCCGCTCGAATCCAACGATTACGAGAAACTCAAGGTCGCGCTCGGCAAGCACCGGCTGAACGACTCCGCCCTGGTTTACTCCAACGAATCCTCGGTTGCGCTCGGTTTCGGCTTTCGCTGTGGCTTTCTTGGCCTGCTCCACATGGAGGTGGTCCAGGAGCGCATCCGGCGCGAATACGATATTGAGATCATTTCCACCTACCCGAGCGTGGTGTACAAGGTGACCAAACACGGCGGCGACGTGATCGAGGTGGACAACCCGATCAATCTGCCGGATCCCGCCTCGATTTTGGAAATCAGCGAGCCGACCATCAAGGCGTCCATCCACATGCCGAATGAGTTTCTGGGCGACATCATGGGCCTGATCATGGAGAAGCGGGGCAGCTGCGACCAGACCACCACGCTGGACGGTTCCCGGGTCATGCTGAGCGCCACGCTGCCGCTCAATGAAATCCTCGTGGATTTCAACGACCGGCTGAAGAGCATCACCCGCGGCTACGGCTCGATGGATTATGAGTTGGGCGATTATCGCGTTTCCGACCTCGTGCGGATGGACATCCTGGTCAATCAGGACCCGGTGGACGCCTTTGCCAGCATTGTGCACCGCAGCAAGGCGGAGGGGCAGGGGCGGGCGCTGTGCGAGAAACTGGCCGCCATCATCCCGCCGCAGATGTTCAAGATCGCCGTGCAGGCCGCCATCGGTGGCAAGATCATCGCCCGCGACAACGTGCGCGAAATGCGCAAGGACGTGACCGCAAAGTGCTACGGCGGTGACATCAGCCGCAAGCGCAAGCTGCTGGACAAACAGAAGGAGGGCAAAAAGAAGATGAAACAAATCGGCCGCGTTTCGATCCCACCAGATGCCTTCATTCAAGTCCTGAAAACCAACAGTTAACCCCCGTCACTGTGTTCGACTTCCTGCTTTCCGATGACAAGAAGATGCGCCGCACCGCCGTCAACTGGCTGGAAATGGCGGAGCGGGTGTATGACTACCGCCGCGATGAACTGAGCGAGGCGCAGGGCCTCAAACTGCGGACGGCCACCGGTGAACTTCAGACCCGGGTCAAGGAGAAGGCCGCGGCAGGCGCGGTGAAGGCCGCCATTGAGAAACTGGAGTCTGCCATGCGTGAAGTGGGCGGAAGAATATATCCAACCGGTTCATTGGTGGAGAACGTGGAGTTCTTCCTCGTGGCGGCGATTGTGATTCTGGGTCTGCGGGCGTATTTCCTCCAGCCGTTCAAGATTCCGACCAATTCGATGTGGCCGACCTATTATGGGATGACCTCGGAGGTGTTCAAACCCGGCGAGGAACCCGGGGTGCTCCGCAAGGCCGGGCGTTTGGTCGCCTTGGGGGCGTTGAATTACACCATGAAGGCCCCGGCGGACGGGGAAGTGCTCATTCCGGTTTTCCGGGA